>JAFPMR010000010.1 GCA_017411235.1 Bacilli bacterium
AGTAGCAGTACCTGAAAACACTTCTACAAGTGATAAAATAACTGTTGAATTAACAATAGATGAAAAAACATATACAGCTGACGCTTCAAATGCAGTAGAAAAAACTAAAAAAGTAATAGAAGATTCTACAAAGACAATTGCTAACAATGAAAAACAAACAATTGATAAAGTTGCAGAATTCTACATTGAAAAATCAAGCATAACTAAAAAAGTAGAACCTCCAAAAGCAAGTAGTTACTATACATACTATGAAGCAGATTCAGGAAAAGTATACGTAGACATCGTAATTTCATATAAGAACTTAAATAGTATTGATGCAGAATGTGATGAACTATTAGGTGGTGCTAAACTAATTTATGATAATAATTATGAATACACAGGAAATGCCATCGTAGAAGAAGATAATAGATCAGACTTCACATATGCAAGTATTACATCAATATCTCCACTAACAACAGAATATGTTCACTATTTATTCCAAATACCAGAAAATCTTAAAGATGAAACTGGTTCATTAGTATTCCAATTCAGAATTGGAGATAACTTATATAAATATTCTGTAAGATAAAACGCTATAAACTAGCGTTTTTTTCTTGCAAATAATGTCACATTATGTAAACTAAACACTTAAAAATAGACAAATGAGTGTAATATGTGGTATATTGAAAATGTCCTGAGGACATATATATGCCGAGATAGTGGCAACGCTAGAACGTACTCTTTGTTTGAGTAAGATGACTTGTTTAACTCAGTCTCTCGGCACCATTTGTAAACAAAAAGGCTAAAAGCCTTTTTTTATTGCTCAAAATTATTTATAATAAAAGTAGATAAGGAGCGATAATATGCAATTAGGAGTACATAGAGTTGTAATCAAAAATAGAATTGAAAACGAAAAACTATATAGACCAATTGAGGCTGGAGAAAAAATATTTTATAACGGAGACTATGAATGGTTAAAAAGAAACTATCCAGATTCTATTGTTGAAATACCAATGACAGATAAAGAATGGTTAGAATACTTATCAAGAGAAGTTCGTAAAAGTTTCGATAAAGCCATGAAACTTCAATTGATATGTGAAAGACTTGGTTTAGATGTTCAATTACCAATTTCTTTTGAAGAAAAAACTACTTCGTTATCTTTATGGCCAGACAACCAATTATATGATGAAAACAGAGTACTAGATCCTAATAATTATGGTGGAGGAATTGATGATGTAGTTAATAAAGCTGTATCATATATAAATGATATCAATGGCTACGAAGAAAGAGTTTTTGCCAGAATAAAAACAAATGGTAAAAGATTATAAAACAAAATAGAATTTCTATTTTGTTTTTTTATTGAAAAAAAGCCAATTTCTAGTGCAATATTTAAAAATATTTGTTATAATTTTTATATAGACTAGGAGACGGAAATTATGGATACAAATGAAAAACCACAATTTTATATAGTATCTTTGGATAACGGTATTCGTGAAGAAGAACCAATTACTATAACAACATATAATAGTTTCCAAGATGGCTCTGAGTTAGTTCAATTGAATAACAATGTTTTTGGTGTGTATAAATCAAATAGTTTAGACACTAAAACAATGCATATAGATGATTACGATATCATAAAATCAGATATCGCAGAATTACTAGATATAGATCATGAAGAAGTAAAAAGGATTGTATCTGAAGAACAAAACATCGGAGTATTTACACCATTGAACTATAGTAAAGACATTGAAACACGTATTTCAGCAACAACAGTTGTTAAACATATTGTTGAATATGTTAACCAAGGTCAACTACCAGAAGAAGACTCATTATGGATATCAAAAGTACTACAATATCAAACTAGTAAAGGTAATCCTTTAAAAGATTCTAGTTCTGTAGAAGATGTAGTTAAAGTAGGATTATATTCATTATTAAAAGAAATAGAACTACAAGCAGGCAGTCCAATTGATAGCAAATATAAAGAAGCTATTGAAAAGAACTACTTAAGAATGATTCTATTTGATTTAATAATTGGTCGTAAATACAGAGGATTGGATTATTACTTAATAAGTAAATTAACTGATCAAAAGAAACCTGTATGGACAGATGCTTACTTTGGACCAATATCTATTTCTAATTCAGTAGAAAAAGATAACCAAGTTAACGATAATGAATACATGTTAAATAATAAAATAGTAGACCGTGAAGTATTACTTCAAGTACTATTTACTAAACATTACAAAGAAATCCAAAAAGTAACAGAAGCTCTAAGCGATGCTAAGAGATTATACGTAGATGCTATTAGTAGAATTATCTACAATAATACTGATTTAGATAAAGCAAGAGAATTAGAAACATCTATCTTAGATAACATTGAAAAGATAGTAAAACTACAACAAGTAGAAGAATCTAAAAAAGATAAAGAACATAAAGTAAATAAAGTAGAAAGAACAATGGCTACTCAAAGCTTAAATGTTCGTGTAACTACTAAATTAGACTTAATTCAAAAGAAATATCCTATAAATCCTAAAGATCATCCTGAATTAAGAAAGAAAAAAACAAAGAAAAAAGAAGAAGATTTAAAACTAATAGTAGAAAAAGAATCTAACAACAAAGGATTTGCTACAGTATCAATAATTATTTCAATAATAGGTCTATTAATTGGAATAGGTGTTGGTGTTGCAATAATGCTACTAAAATAAGGAACTAGCAATAGTTCCTTTTTATTGTAAAAATAGCAAAAACATTATAAAATATAGATATATTGAGGGTGGTTTCGGTGTTAAAAGAGAAACTAATTATAGCTAAAAAAATTAATAAAATAAGTTTAATAATTATTTTCTTTCTTTTAGTAAGCAATATCATCTTAATGAATACATACAACATGAATAATTCACTAGAAGAAGTTGAAGAAGTAGTATACTTCAAACCAACAGAAGATAAATACAACGAAAAAACAAAATATTATGCTGATATAAGTTTTAAAAAGTTTAAGAAACTATATAAATCAAATGCAGTATCTACAATAGTAGTAATTGATTCTAAATCAAATGTTTCTGAAACTTTTATAAAAATGATTAACAAAATGGCTTACTATAAAAGTACTAAAATGTATGTTATCAGACTAAATAAACTAACTACTAAACAAGAAGTAGAATTCTATAACTTAGATGAAAAATTATCTAAACTAGAATCTAACTATATAATAACTGTAAGTAATAGCAAAATAGTATCTATAACTACATTTGATGAAGAAAAGATAAACGTCATAGAGAAAGAATTGGGTGAATAAAAATGGGTAAAGTATATGATCAAGTATGCATGTTTAAAGCCAAATATCCTGGCGCCATTACTTGGTGGAGACTAAAAAAACATTCACGTGTAGTAGAAGATAACTTAATGACAGATGAAGAACCATTATTCTCATTTGCCGGTCAAAGAAACGATAATATGTTAGATTGGTTTTCTACAAGTGTTTGTACTATCACTAATAAAAGAATAGTAATTGGTTGTGATCATATCATTACAGGGTATACATTAATATCAATTACACCAGATATGTTTAATGATCTAACTGTTTACAAAGGAATAATATTTGGAAAAATAATGATAGATACAATAAAAGAGGTAGTAGTATTTACTAACTTAGATAAACATTCACTACCAGAAATACAAAATGCTATATCATCAAATATGATGGAACAAAAGAAAGAATATGCAATATTACAAAGAAACAACGCAAATAAATAATGGAGAAAAATATGAAAAGAAGATATAAGCTAAAAAAGAAACCACTTATAGTACTTATATTAATAATTCTAATCACAATATTCTTAATATCACTATTAATTTCTCATTTGAAAAACAAGTCTTACAGCCTTGAATATAATATAAACGGCTATAAAGTAAACGAGAATTATGATTCTAATAGACAATTATACTATTATGAAATCACCTATAACGATTATGAATACAACTTCATATATAATAGTAAATATCTAAAAGAAAAGAAACTTATTGAAGATATTTCTTCCAAAGAAGAAAATGATTTAACATGTTTATATATTGAAAGTGACTATATCGAATCAAATCCACTATGTAATAATGGAAAAGAAGTAGTTTATTATCAAATAAATAGAGTAGAAGAAGAAAAAGAACCTGCTAATATTAATAACTATGAATACTATGCTGATGTAACTAATGTCTATTTATGGACTTACAAAAACGTCTCATACTATAGTAAAGGTGAATTAAAAGACATCAAACTATTTAGCAAAGATATCTATGATATACCATTAGCAGCAAGAATAAATGAATATCTACTAATACCTGATTATGAACAAAGCTATTCGTTTAACAAAATGTATATCGTCAATTTAAATACTAATAAAGTAGAAACATGGAAACTAAAATATGACATAGCATTTGATAGTACAGTATTAGGTTATAACGACAAATCACTATTTATAGTTGATAAAAAGAATAATATTGAATATGAATTAGTACCACATAAAAAGAAAATGCGTATAGTAGGAACTAAAACTAAACAAGGCATTATCTATGAATATGGTGAAACTAAGAAAGTATCTGTAAAAGAAATAATTAATTCAAATAAGACATTTAAGTATCAAACTAACTATCACTATAGTATAGAATCAGATGGATTATACTTAACATTACTAGATAGTAATATAAAAACTAAAGTATCTAATCAAGAAATAACCTCTATAATTAGTGTAAAAGAAGATGAAATACATTACTTAGTTAAAGATACATTATATAGTTTCAATCTAAAAGATGGTATAAAAAAATTAATAAAATATGATGATTGGGAATTCAATCATGATAATTTAATATTTATAAACTAAAAGAATTAATCTATATTAATTCTTTTTTTATATGGTATAATTAATAATAGAATAGGAGGGAAGCAAAGTATGATAATTAAAAATCCGTATAACTTTATAGCTAAACATTATCGACTAATAAACATGTTTATGCTACTACCTATGGTTTATCTAATGCTTAAATTTAGAGACATATCCGGATTCTTTAAAGACTTTGTAAGAGATGGATATCGTACCTTAGAAACAAACTTTGCTGATACCTATGTAACTACTTTAACATTCGTAGCACTGGCATTTATGATCGTTTATAATGCCTTCTTCTATATAGTATTTGTAACCAAAAAGAAGAATGGTTTATTCTATGCGATTGGTGCCATAGTATACATTGTATTATTATTACTGGCATTATTATTCCACGGAACAATGATGGGTATAACTAACTTAGATGCAACATTTGCTAACTTTGTTAGAGATATGGGAAACCTGAGCGTCTTCCCGCAATATGCATTAATAATAGTCACGGTAGTTAAAATACTAGGATTCAATATCAAAACATTAAGATTTGAAAAGAAAGCAGCCTTAGAAATAGATGATGACGAAGAAGAAATCGAAATTCAAATCGGAGCTGATGGTACAAGTGCTAAAAGAAGTGCTGTTCACTTAATTCGTGAATTAAAATACTACATTCTTGAAAATAAATTTGTTTTCTCAGTTATCGGAGTAGTTATTGGCTTTGGAGCTCTAATTGGTGTATTTATCCACATTAAGAACAACAAAGCATATACATATAACCAAGAAGTATCCGTTGATACCTTCAAAATAGCATTAAAAGATAGCTATATAACTAATATTGACTATCGAGGAAACGTAATAGCTAAAGACACATACTTCCTTGTAGTTAAACTTGGTTTAGTTAATACAAACTATGATACAGTAATTGATAAATCAGTATTTAGAATAAAAGTTGGAGATACAACATTGTTCCCAACATATGATAGATCACCAAGATTTGTTGATATCGGTAAACCTTATTTAGGCCAAGTAATAAAATATCAAGAAGAAGATGACTATATATTCGTTTATGAATTAACGCCTAAACAAGTAAAAGGTACATATAAATTAACTATCTTAAATTCCTTAAAAGAAGAAGATGGAAAACTTAAAAAGAACTATAAAACAATCAATGTTAAACCTAAAAATATAACTAAAGAAAAAGACTTAGGAACAGTAGAAATAGGAAAAGAAATAAAACTAAAAGATACCACTTTAGGAGAAACAACTTATACATTAAAATCTTTCGATATAGAAGAATATTACACCTATAATGAAGAGGTTTGTGATGAATATGGTTGTCCTGCTCATAAAGAAACAATAGTACCAAGACCTGGTACAGTTCTAATGGTTATAGAAGATGAGATAAAATATGATGAAAAAAGTTCATATTATAAAAACACCTATAAGGATTTCTATGGAGACTTTGCTAAACTAGTAGTAACTCCACAAGCTATAAGAGGTAAAGAAAGACCAGACTTTGCATCTCCTATGAGAGATGTAACACCAAAATACTTACAAGGAAAAGTTAAAATATATGAAGTATCAATAGATGCCCTAAATGCTAAAAAGATAATAATGCTTCTAAAAATAAGAAATGTTACTATAAAAATACATTTAGCGCCCTAATTTTCATTTGACTTTTAGTGTTAACTGATATAAAATTAAGACATGTCGCAAGACATGCCTACTTGGGGCTTTAGCCAAGCGGTAAGGCAAGGGACTGCAACTCCCTGAGCACCGGTTCGAATCCGGTAGGCCCCTCCAATAAAAAATACTCGGTATTAACCGAGTTTTTTTATGCTTTTAAATACTTAATAAGTTTATCTTCATTTTTAAACTTTCTTGGTATTTTAACTACCTTAAGTTTTTCTTCATTTATTTCTTCCCAAGGATTATCATTGTTACCATCATTAACTTCCTTATTATAAACTTTACGAGTAATATCTCCATTAACTATTATAAAAGTTTGAGTCATAGTAACATTATCTATCTTATTAAAACGAAGTTCCATAGCTAATAAAGTACCAGATTCAATTGAACTGAATTCAGAATAGCTTCCATATAATAAAGCTTTATCATCTATAACATATACAGGTTTACTGAAATTAAAACTAGCAGGAACAAATAAAGTATAAACAAGATTATAAAAGAAGAATAATATAAGAGCAAAAATCACATAACCAACTATTCTCCATCCAGTAGTTCCAAAATTAAAATGAATTGTTTTCTCAAGAATAGTAAATACTACTAGAAGTATAAATAATATAGCATTTATAATCATTCTTTTTCTAAAATGAACCATAAAATGTTGCTTTTCAAAATCTTTATCATACTTAAGTTCTAAAATATCTTTGTTGGCAATATCTATCATATACATCACCTAATATAATAGTATCAAAAATATCTATTTCAGTAAATATATATGTAAATTGTGGATTAGTATATAGTTATTCACAAGTACTGTGGATTTATACTTCTTATTATTATTTTCCCTAGAATATATAATGGACTAAGCCAAGAGGTGATTTCTGTGGAAATAGTAGTACAAAAATTTGGTGGCTCATCAGTAGCTGATAATGACAAATTACATAAAGTATGCGAAAGAATCCTAGAAGAAAAAAACAATGGGAAATCAGTTGTTGTAGTAGTATCTGCACAAGGTAAAACTACAGACAATTTAATAGAACAAGAAAAAACAATAACAACAAATGCATCTAAAAGAGAACACGATATGCTAGTAACAGTGGGAGAACAAATAACTATTGCTAAACTAGCTATGATGTTACAAGAAATGGGTTATCAAGCTAAATCCTTCTTAGGATGGCAAGTACCTATAATAACAAATTCTAACTTTAGTGATGCTGACATCGAAGAAATTAAAACACAAAAAATAATCAATGAACTAAAAAAAGACACTATTGTTATAGTAGCTGGTTTCCAAGGAGTAGATAGAAATAACGAAATAACAACTATTGGTAGAGGTGGATCAGATACAACAGCTATTGCTTTATCTATCGCTTTAAAAGCAGAAAAATGTGAACTATTCAAAGATGTAGATGGAATCTACTCAGGAGATCCTCATAAAGATAGTAAAGTTATTAAATATGACAAAATAACATACGATAAAATGTTAGAACTATCTCATAATGGAGCTAAAGTATTACATGATAAATGCATAGAAATGGCTAAAGAAAACTTATTGCAAATAATTGTTAAATCAACATTTAAAGATAACTGTACAGGTACAGTAGTGGAGGGGTATTAAAATGATAAGAATCGGTGTATTAGGTTATGGAAACCTAGGAAAAGGTGTCGAACTAGCGATGCAAAATAATGATGATATGGAACTAGTAGCTATATTTACTAGAAGAGATCCAGAAAGCATCAAAACAATGAAAGATACTAAAGTAGTATCAGTTAATGATATTGAAGACTATAAAGATAAAATAGATGTTTTAATTATATGTGGAGGATCAGCTACTGATTTACCAGTACAAACTCCTAAATATGCCAAAATGTTCAATGTAATTGATTCATTTGATACACATGCTAAAATATTTGAACACTTTAATAATGTAGATAAATCAGCTACTGAAACTAATCACGTAGCATTAATATCATGTGGTTGGGATCCCGGAGCATTCTCACTTAATAGATTAATGGCAGAAAACTTCTTACCAGAAGGTAACACATATACATTCTGGGGTACAGGAGTATCACAAGGACACTCAGATGCCATTAGAAGAATTGAAGGTGTTAAAAACGCTATTCAATATACTATTCCAGTAGATAGTGCTATGGAAAGAGTAAGAAATGGTGAAAACCCAGAACTAACTACAAGAGAAAAACATACTAGAGAATGTTATGTTGTATTAGAAGATGGAGCAGATCCAGTTAAAGTAGAAAACGAAATCAAAACAATGCCAAACTACTTTGATGAATACGATACAACAGTACATTTCATTACAGAAGAAGAACTAAAGAAAAACCATTCTAAAATGCCACATGGTGGATTTGTTATTAGAAGTGGTAAAACAGGAATAAATAATGAAACTAACCAAATAATAGAATATTCATTAAAACTAGAATCTAATCCAGAATTTACTTCAAGTATTTTAGTAAGCTATGCTAGAGCAATCTATAGATTAGCAGAAAAGAAAGAATATGGTTGCAAAACAGTATTTGATATAGCACCAGCATTACTTTCAAGACATACTAAAGAAGATTTACTAAAACATATGTTATAAGAGGGGGTTAAACAATGAAAAAAGTAATATTTAAAGGTTGTGGTACAGCAATCATAACTCCATTTACCAAAGACGGAGTTAATTTTGAAGAATTTAAAAAAATGATTGAATTCCAAATAAAAGAAGGAGTAGATGCTATCATCGTCTGTGGTACAACAGGTGAATCATCTACAATGACAGTAGAAGAACGAAAAGAAACAATTAAATGTGCTATAGATACAGTTAATAAAAGAATACCAGTTATTGCTGGTACAGGTTCTAACTGTACTGCATCAGCTATCGAAATGTCTAAATGGGCAGAAGAAGCAGGAGCAGATGCTGTACTTATAGTTACACCATATTACAACAAGACTACACAAGAAGGCTTAGTTGCACATTATAAAGCAATTGCTAAAGAAATATCTATTCCAATTATTCTTTATAACGTTCCTTCAAGAACAGGATTAAACATTAATCCTAGTACTTGTTTAGAACTATCTAAAGTAAAGAATATAGTAGCTATTAAAGAAGCAAGTGGTAACTTATCACAAGTAGCTGAAATAAAAGCTTTATGCGGAGATGATCTAGCTATTTATTCTGGTAACGATGATCAAATAGTACCAATCCTATCACTAGGTGGTATAGGTGTAATCTCAGTACTATCTCATTTAGTACCTAACGATGTACATACTATGGTTACATCATTCCTAGAAGGAGATACTAGAACTGCTACTAAATTACAATTAAAAACATTAAATTTAACTAAAGCATTATTTAGTGAAGTAAATCCAATACCAGTAAAAGCAGCATATAACATGATGGGCTTCAATGTTGGTATTCCAAGATTACCATTAATAGAGATGTCTAAAGAAGGACAAAAACATTTAAAAGAAGAAATGATTAAATATGGAGTTATTAAATAATGATTAACGTACTAATTAACGGAATTAATGGTAAGATGGGTCAAGTACTACAAAATGAAATCAATAACACTGATAACATGAAAGTAGTAGCAGGAATATCTAGAAACGATAATCCTGAAGATATTAAAGAAAAAATAGATGTAATAATTGATTTTTCTACTCCAGAAGGATCATTAAATATACTTAAATATGCTAAAAAGAATAATATTCCAGTTGTTATAGCAACTACAGGTTTCACAGAAGAACAACAAAAAGAAATACTAGATTACTCTAAAGACCTTCCAATCTTTCAATCTAGTAACATGTCTTTTGAAATAAACCTAATGTGTGACATCGTATCTAAATTAGCTAAACAATTAACTAATTCAGATATTGAAATAGTAGAAGTACATCATCGTAACAAAGTAGATGCTCCATCAGGAACAGCATTAATGCTTGCTAATAGCATTAATGAAGATAGTGATAGAGAATATGTTTACGATAGACATTCTAAAAAACAAAAAAGAACAGATAGAGAAATAGGTATCAGTTCAATCAGAGGAGGAACAGAAGTTGGTAAACACACTGTTTACTTCTTTGGTGATAATGAATCATTCGAAATAACACATACTGTAAACTCTAGAAGTATCTTTGCTAAAGGCGCTATCAAAGCAGCTGAATATTTAATCAATAAACCAAATGGTTTTTATAATATGAAAGACCTAATAAAGGAGGATTAAAATGAAAAAGATAAAATTAGCTTTAGTAGGAGCTACTGGTTTAGTAGGTAGAACTGCTATTAAAGTATTAGAAGAAAAGAATCTTCCCATAGATGAATATATCTTCTTTGCTTCAGCTAAATCAGCTGGATCAAAAGTAGAACTATTAGGTAAAGAATATGTAGTACAAGAATTAACAGAAGAATCATTTAATGATCATATAGATTATGCAATCTTCTGTGCTGGTGGAGAAGTATCAAAAAAATATGCTCCATTAGCAGCATCTAAAGGCACAATAGTAATTGACAATAGTAGTGCTTTTAGAATGGACAAAGATGTACCACTAGTAGTACCAGAAGTAAATCCAGAAGATATAGAAAAACATCATGGTATTATAGCTAATCCTAACTGCTCAACAATACAAGCAGTAGTAGCATTAAAACCATTAGATGATAAATATAAAATAAAAAGAATAATCTATTCAACATATCAAGCAGTATCTGGTGCTGGACAAAAAGGAATTGAAGATTTAGAAAACACGATGAAAGGTGAAGCACCTAAAAAGTGGCCTCATCCTATAGCAAATAACTGCTTACCTCATATAGATGTATTCTTAGATAATGGCTATACAAAAGAAGAAATGAAAATGATAGAAGAAACTAAAAAGATTCTTCATCGTGATGATTTAAAAGTAACAGCCACAACCGTTAGAGTTCCAGTTATGAATTCACATAGTGAATCCATAAATGTAGAGTTCTTTAACGATTTTGTCATAAATGAATTAAAAGATTCGTTAAAAAACAGTCCAGGTATTATCGTACAAGATGAACCTGAAAAAGATATTTATCCTTTAGCAACCAATGCAACAGGCTCTGATGAAGTCTATGTTGGAAGACTTAGAAGAGACGATACCGTTGACTTTGGTATTAATATGTGGGTTGTGGCTGATAATATCAGAAAAGGAGCTGCAAGTAATGCCATCCAAATATTGGAAAAATTACTTGGATAAAAGTTCGATTTTTTTCGAACTTTTTTTAATGAAACTATATATTTTTTAAAACAAAAATGTTATTATAATAATAAGAATAATAGAAGGAGGAATAAAATGAAAAAGGTTTTAAAAACTTTGTTGGTACTATTAATGGGTGTTTTCTTCTTAACTGGATGTGCTATGAAAGAAAACATTGGTGTAGAAATTTCTAAGGATGGAGACGTTACATTAAAACTAATGGTTCTAATGGATAATGAAATGATTGATACATACCTAACTATTAGTGAAATGTCAGAAGCTGAACAAGCTGCTATTACAGATCCAAGTCAAATAGAAGTTAAAGAACACACTGATGCTGAAAGATGGGCATTCTTTGAATCAGATGATATGAAAGATGAACTAGAAGCTCCAGAAGGTTTCAAAACTGAGAAATATGAAAAAGATGGTTTCAAAGGTTATGTATTCACTAAAGACGTTGGAACTCTAGAAGAAATAGTTAAAGATGCACCAGCATCAAGAGTAAGTATCAGTGATATCGAAGATGATGCTAAAGGTATGTTCATCAAAGATGGTGATAATTATAAATCAAATTTAAAAATCACTAGTGAAGCTGCATTTGATGAAGATGATATGAGCCAAATTACTGAATATGGCGGAGTATTCGAAATGCAACTAGTAATTGAAATACCTACTAAAGCTATTTCAAATAATGCTGATAAAGTAGAAAATGATGGTAAAACTTTAATGTGGGATTTAACTAAAGCTAAAGATATAGAATTAGAATTCACATTAAAAGGTGCAGCTGAAGAAGATGAAAAAGAAGAATCTGAAGGAACAGCTGACAAGAAAAAATCTAAAGATGAAGATGATGAAAAATCTAAATTACCATTATATATCGGAATCGGTTGTGGCGGCGGACTATTATTATTAGTTATCGTTATCGCTATTGTAGCTTCTTCAAAGAAGAAAAAAGCACAAAATGCTGCAGCTGCAATGAATCAACAACAAATGGTTATGGCTCCTAACTATGCTGAGCCTCCTGTACAACCAATTCAACCTGTAGCTCAACCAGCTCCAGTTGAACCTGCTCCTGCTCCAGTAGCACCTGCAGAACCTGTACAACAACCAGTTGATCCAAATCAACCACAACAATAATAAAAAGAGGAATTGAATTCCTCTTTTATAATGCTATAATATAGGACATCGAGAGGAGATATTATGAATAACTTAAAAGACTATTCAGATGAAGAAATAGTTAAAATGATTAAAGAAGGAACAGTAACAAATGCTGACCTTACTGATTCAGGAATCTGTCCAACTTGTTTTGACCGTGAACACGGTAACGTATTATATGGAGATAACTCAGAAAAAATACTTTATGAAGACGAAGACATCGAATGCTTTTTAGTAGGAAATCCTAGAGCAGATGGACATGCTGTAGTAGCACCTAAAGCACATTACAAAGACCTAATGGAATGTCCACCTAATCTATATTTAAAGATAATGCTAAAAGCTCAAACACTAGCAATTGTCATTAGACAAGTTTATCAAACAGAGAGCGTTTATTTATGTACAATGTGTGATGGACCAATGAACCATTTCCATGTACAATTAATACCGAGATATGACTTCGAAAAAAGAGGTTCTAAAAACTTTGTTAAACCTCGTAAAGAATATATTGAAGACATCGAAAAAAGAGATGAAATAAGAAAGTTACTTAAGTAACTTTTTTTATTTGTGGATAAATAAATACATATTAACATGTTATAATTAAATAGTGATAAATATGAAAAAACAAATAATAGAAAATATCTTTTATACATTAATAGTTATAATTGGTCTAGGATTAACTATCTATTACTTCTTTAAAACAGATAAAGAAGAAAAAGTAATAGCTAATCTAGAAGTTCAAATAATAGATGTAGGCCAAGGAGAATCCATTTTAATAAGAAATAAAGACCATACAATGTTAATTGATGGCGGGAATAATAATGATGGTAAATTACTAGTTAAGTACTTTAAAAGCCTTAATATAAAGAAATTCGACTATATAGTATCTACACATCCACATGAAGATCATATTGGAGGCTTAGATAACATAATAAATGAATTTAGTATAGAACATATAATAATGCCAGATGTAACAACTAATACTAAATCATTTGAAGAAGTAATAGATGCTATAGAAAAGAAAGAATTAAAAATAGAAATACCTGTAATCGATGAAACATTTACAATGGGAGATCTAACTTTCAAAGTAATTCATACTGGTACAAACCAAGAAGATTTAAATGGTGATTCCATCGTCTTAAGAATGGATTATCAAAACAATAGTTATTTATTCACTGGAGACTTAACAGGTGAAATAGAGCAAACTTTATTAGAAAAAGATATAGATGTTGATATTTATAAAGTAGCACATCATGGTTCTACTTATAGTAATTCATATGAATTCTTAGAAAAAGTAACACCAAAATATGCCTTTATATCATGTGGGAAAGATAATGATTATTACTATCCACATATAAAAGCTATAAATAGAATAAAAAAACATACAAAAGAAATCTATGAAACTGATAAAGATGGAACCATTATCATTAAAGATGATGGTAATAACATAGAAATAATAAAAACAGAAACGAATACAGATGGTGATAAAAAATGAGATATGTAGTAGATAGAATAGAAGATAATAAAGTAGTCTTAGAGGGTAGAGTAAACAAAAGAAAAAAAATAGTAGATTTAAACCTACTACCTAAAGGAATCAAAGATGGAGATATCCTAAGTTATAAAAAACAAATTTATACTATTCTTACAGAAGAAACAATAAATAAAACAGAATTTATGAAAAATAGATTCAATAAATTAAAGAAATAAAAAAAGAGCATTAAGCTCTTTTTTATTTAACTAATTTAATTTAGCTCCGCAATTTCCGCAGAAATTAGTTCCATTTGTTGGAGCACCACAGTTAGGACAGAAGTTAGGAACTGCACCATTACCACCTTGTGGAGCAGGAGCAGCTTGGTTAGGTTGTCCACCCATACCAGCAACAGTACCTAAAACATTATTACCAGCTTGTTGTGCCATATTTAAACCAGCAAATCCAAGTAATGCACCTTTATCATTACTAGAAGCATTTCTCATAGCATCTGCAGTTGCAGCACCCATAGCTCCAGCCATGTCTTCACTATATACGCCAGCCATAGCTCTTGTTGCATCGGCATTTGCTTGTCCTTGCATTCTTGTATTTAATGCATCCTTTTCAATACCCTTAATAATATCAATATATTCATCAGTAGCACCAATATCTTCCATAGATACAGCAGTGATTAATAAACCGTAATTAATCCATTTTTGATTTAATACAGTATTAAGAGCAGCTGATAAATCAGAACCATAAGCACCGATAGAAGAGAATCTAATCTTCTTTTCTTCCATTACTATAGTTAATGCTTTATGCATTTGTTCATTAACATCACTCTTAAATTGATCATCAAATATTTCGCCAAAAGTAACTTTATCCCTTGGATTAGCACCAATTACAGAAAGAACTAATGCTAAAGGATTATCAACTTTAAATGAATAGTTACCACGGAATGTCATTTGGATAGTCATTCCATAAGTAGAATCATAAATCTCTTTTGGAGAAGTTGATCCAAACTTATTACCAGTTTTTTCAAGTAAATTAATATAATAAACTCTTTGATCCTTAGCAGTTTGACCAGCGAAAGTAAAACGTCCACCGATTTGTCTAAATGTATCCATGATACCTTTTCCTAAGCCACCATAGAAAACACTTGGTTCAGAACTATTATCATAAATGTATTCACCTGGTTCAGAAGAGAACTCAACTTTACCATTGTCTACTAACATCATTGCCCAACCTTGTGGAACAACAATCTTAGAACCATTACTGATAACACCTTCACTTGGATTAGTATTAGCAGGACCATGTTCTACCTTTCCTCTAATAATTAATGTGTCACCATCAACTGAAGGAATATTGACGAATTCTTTAAATTGATCGCCTAATGCAGTTGAAACTGACGTTGTTAAAGCCTTAATTAAACCCATTTTTCATACCTCCATTTTTAATTAAAGTTTTGCTAGACCAGTAATTACCCAGTCATAATCTTCTTGGTTATAAATTGTGCCGCAATACTCACATTTGCCTGAAGCATTAACATCTATTGGAGCACCACAACCAGGACATTTTCTGACAATATCTTGATCTTTATGTATTATTTTCTTGGATAGTGTAATTGTATAACTTACTTCTTTTCTAGATGTATTATTTCCAGATATGTAACTACCATCATCCAAACTAATTATATATTCCATGTAGCGCGATTGCAAGAGAACTTTAACAATTAATTCTCCATCACCTAGAATAGAATTAACTATTTTAGTATCTTTTACATTTAATTCATCATACATCTGACGTTGACCTTTAGACTTAACATTATTTAAAATGTTTTCTCCATAAGCATAAACTTCATCATTAACAAAATGCTTAATTTCAGGAAGTCTATCCATCATAATATCAGTCATAAACTTAACAAACATATTATTTACTTTAGTAATAAACATACTAACACTGAAACTAGGATCAATACGACGTAATTCATCAAGAGTAATTGTCTTAGGACCTACATGTTCTTCCTCTGGATTTTTAACATGAGGAGGAACTTGCATCTCTTCCTTAGGCACTTCTTCTTTAGGTTTTTCATTTCCAGAAGATCTATCTACAAGATGATAGTATAAATCTGTTACATCGTCTTTAA
Source organism: Bacilli bacterium (assembly GCA_017411235.1). The sequence goes on from JAFPMR010000010.1 coordinate 16,503, forward strand.
CTTTTTCAGCAGCTAAATTATTTAAATCATCTTCTATTGCCATACTTATTCCCTTTCTACAATAAATTATAACATATTATTTACTTAAGAATGTTCTTCTTATTTAGAACATAATCCTTAGGTTTAGTAACTAAAACACTTCCACAATACTTACATTTACCAGAAGTAACATTTACTATTTTAGCTCCACAGTTAGGACATTTTTGTTCCTTGTTATCAGCACCAATTATATATTCAAGTCTATACATATTTTTAAATCTATAATGCTTATGTCCTCTAATAACTTTTTCAGTTCTAGTATCTATAACATAATCATAGAAAGCAATCTTTAAGAACATCTTAATAATAATAAAACCATTTTCTTCCTTTAAACTAGTAATCTTAGCATACAGAGGATTATAATCACTCATGATGTTCTTACCATTTTTAATCTTTAATGCATCTAATTGAGCTTTATAAGTATTAAACAATTCATCAGAACATAAACTCCTTAACGCATCATAATCAAAATCCATCCAAGCATTTTGAATTGCAATAAACTTATCTACGAGTTTTTTAACTAATGATTCCATTGTTTCTTTAGGTAAGATTCTTCTAACGTCATCATCTTCAACGATATCTACAGCAGTATTATTTTCTAAACTTTCCATTATATTATCGTAATTAGACATAAACTCTTCGTATTTAGATATCTTTTTACTTTTTTCTTCTTCCTCTTCTGTATTAGTTAATGATTTTGCTATTGCTATCATCATAACTACTAAGAATGCAATACCCATGATAGCAAAACCATATGCTTCATATTTTGGGTCATAAGAATAAGAAGAATATCCACTAGATCCACTACGTCCAGAGCTGCTCCATGAGGAACCGCCGCCTCCGCCGCCCCATGAAGAGCCTCCGCCTCCGCCGGAATAACCAGAATCCCAACCAGAGTCTGTTCTTAGATCAGTATTATTACCATAATCTATAATAGTTATGAATAACAAGAAAAATAAAAATATTAATATAAAAGATTTTTGCTTCTTATTCATATTATTCACCTATCTAAATTGTAACAAAAAAAAGAAATACTTTTAAGTATTTCTTATTTCTTATTTACGTTTGTTTTTTTACTTAATACAAATTCACCTGCAGGAACAACTATAGTACTTCCACAATATTCGCATTTCTTAGAAGTAACAGCAAATACTTTAGCACCACAGTTAGGACATTTAATTTGTCTTTTCTCAGTATTATTCTTTCTAACAAATTCCATTTCATAATTATTAGTTATTGGATGTTCTTTCGTACCTCTAATAACTTCTTTAGATTTCTTGTTGATAACATAATCATAGAATGTAATTCTCAAATAAACCTTTACAGTAACCATATCATTTTCTTCTTTAATACCAATTATTCTAATTTCTTCTTGGTTAAAGGCATTCATAATATTTTTACCATTTTTAATCTCTAATGTTTCTAATTGAGATTTATAAGAATTATATAATTCATCAGTACATAAGACTCTTAACATATCATAGTTAAATTCCATCCAAGCTTCTTGAATAGCTACGAACTTATTATATGCCATATGCTTTAATGAACCTAAATTTTCATCAGGTAGAATTCTTTTAATCTCTTCTTGGCTAATATCCTGTCTCATATTATCAAGCATAGTAGGGCTATTTCTTACATCATAGTACTTAGTAGGTTCTAATCCAGAATGATTATTGTTACGCATTACCAAAAGAATGATAATTATAACAACAATCAAAACCATTAAAGTAAAAGCACTACTACCAGATCCACCACTATAACTATCATAGTCATAACCAGAACTGCTCCAAGAATCTGATGAATCCCAAGATCCGCCACTATCGCTACTAGACCATCCACCACCAGAATCATAGTCTGAATCCCATCCGGAATCAGCTCTTGAGGTTTGAAAATTAACTCCTAAAGTAAAGACAGTTATGATGAATACACCAATAATTCCGATTAATACATACTCCCAATTATTTTTAAAGAGTCTTTTCATATCATCACCATAAAAATTATAACATAAAAAAACAATATTAATTATAATATTGTTTCATCATTGAATCCTAATTTTTCTTTTATTAGGTAACTAGGCCTATTTTTAACTTCACTATTGATTGTAGATAAATAAACTCCAAGTATACCAATAAATATAAATAGAATACCAAATAACAGTAACATAACTAGTAATATAGCATGTACGCCATTCCATGGTTCATTACCACAAGCAGTTAATATTAGCATAATTACTAAATAAATAAAATCTACAAATAAAGTTAAAATACCAGTATTAATAGGCCATTTTAAAGGTTTTTGTGAGAAAGCCAAAATACCTTCCATTGCATATTTCATACTATTTTTAAAACCAAAAGACGACTTACCATTTCTTCTTGGTTCTACCTTATAAGGAAGATACTTAACATTAAATCCTACCCATGCAAATATTCCTTTAGAAAATCTATTTTTCTCTGACATACTTAATATAGAATCTCTAACATTTTTTCTAAACATTCTAAAGTCAGAAGCAGCATTTTCTAACTTAATATCACATAACTTATTCATTAAATTATAGAAAGAATTCTTACAGAATGACATAAACTTACTATCTTCAGTTCTACCATCCATAACCATAGCTACTTCATCGTATTCTTTCTCATTATCTAAGACATCTATCATCTCTAAAAGATAATCTGGATTTTGTTGTAAGTCTCCATCAATAATAGCAGTATATTCTCCAGTAGCATGTTTTAAACCTGCTAACATAGCAGCTTCTTTTCTAAAATTTCTAGAAAAAGAAATAACTTTAACATGCTTAACATCTTTCTCGTAGATTTCTCTTAATTTATCCATTGTATTATCAGTAGAACCATCATTAATAAAGATGGCTTCATACTTAATTTTTTTCAATGTATTATCGATAGCTTCATATAAACCATCTAAGTTCGCTTCTTCATTTTTACAAGGTATAATAACACTTAATTTCATATCAGCACCTCATAGGTATTATAGCACAATTTGGACTAAATCAAAGTTCAAATAGCATCTTGATAATGAAACGTATTTTTGTTATGATTATATATAATAAAGGGTGATTGGCATGGATAGGAAGTGGATGATAGTAGCATGTTTTTTTTCAATCCTAACTTTTATCTCTTCAATAATTTGTTCAAGTCTCATCTTTTATAATGAAAAAAACAGAACAGAGATAAACAGTGAAAAGGTACTTGCTACTAATAATATTTTCAAAACATCACAAATTATTTATAAACAAGACAGTACAATAAACTTTTCAAATGTTAGTGATGGTTACTCAGTAAGTAGAACTTTTAGCGTTGTTAATAATAACTCTAATGTTATCAAATATAAAGTTGTATGGAGCAATATAGTATCTTCTTATGATAACCAAATGCTAACATATTCTTTGTCGTGTAGTAATGGTGAAAAAGTTGCCGATAAACAAATTCCATCAAACGATAAAGAATACACTATTATCGATAATGTAGAAGTAAAAACAAATAGTACTAATAACTGCACTATAACGATAAATTATAGTGATAAAGAAGAATTAGAAGAAGAACAACCAGAAGAACCAACAAACAGATCATTCGGAGGAAAGTATCAAGTAATAATAATAGAATAGAAGGAAGTGATAAGGATGGAAAAGAATGAACAATTCAAAGAAGAATTAGAAAAACAATATAGTATCCTTATCAAAGCATCAGAAAAAAAAGAAAAAAAATACTTTATTATCATTATTTCCATACTAGTAATGACTTTAGTAGGAACAATTATTAGTATTGTTTTTTCAAGCATTGCATTCCGTAACAGCAAAGATATGAATAAAAAAGCAGAAGAAACAATGAATACCTATTATCGTACATTAGCTGTAACTTATAACACTGGAGATAAACTAGAATTAAGAGGTATTGGTAATGGCTATGAGTTAAGTAATCCTAAAACCATAACTATAACAAATGAAGGAGATACCAAATCTAAATTTAATATAAAATTTAGTGGTATCCAAACATCCTTAATATCTAGTAATAATTTAACTTATACAATAACTTCAAATAACGAAACTTCTTCACCAAAAGAACTACCTTTAAACGAAAAAGTAATAGTAAGTGAAGTAGAAATAGAACCAGAACAAACAATCACTTATGTAATTAAAGCAAGTTATAATGGTCAAATGGAAGAAAACAATTATACAAACTATTACAACGCAAATATTGTAATAGAACAAATAGGAGACACAGCAGAAATCCTAGGCTAAGAGTGGAGAATATATGGCAGAAGCAAAGAATAAAAAAAATTTCTTTCAAATATTATTCAAATTACTATCTTACATAGTAATTGCTTTTGTTTGTGCAATAACATTCTTCTTACTATATTACATAGTAACAGCTCAACTACACGCCAAAGATGAAAACTATCGACCAGGAGTATCTATCTATACAATAGTTAGTCCTAGTATGACACCAGTCATAAAAGTATATGACATCGTTGTAAACGTTAAAGTCTCTAACCCAAGTAGTATTCAAATTGGTGATATCATAACTTATAAATCTAAAGCACCTAACTCAGAAGGAATGACAATTACACATAGAGTAGTTGCTGTAGACAAGACTCAAGATGGCAAATATGAGTATATGACTCAAGGGGATAACAATAGTGAACCAGATAGTTTAATGGTTACTTTTGATCAAGTAATAGGAAAAGAAATAATGATTATTCCTAAATTAGGAAGAGTTCAATTCTTAATTGCTAACCAAAAAGGATGGCTATTATTACTATTAATACCTATTGGTATTTACCTAATAAAAGAATTCGCTAAATTAATGAATTTACTAAGTTTAAGAAAGAAAGTAACTAATGTAGTTTCTGAAGAAAAAACATATAAACCAACTGTAGATGAAGTAGAAGAAAGAAAAGAACAAATCAAACTAAAACTAAAAGAAAATCAAACAGAAAAAGATTCTGTAGTTAAGAGTGAAAAAGAACCAACTAGCTTCTTAGAACAATATACAGAAACTAAGTTAGAAGTAAAAACAAATAAATATGCAGAATTAAAAGCTTTAAAAGAAAAACAACAAAAAGAAGAAGTTGTAGAAGAACAACCTAAACCAGTAGTCCCTAAGAAAGCAGAAACTACTGAAGTAAAAGAAGTACCTAAAGTAGAAACAGAAATCATCTTACCTAAGAAAAAAGAAGAAGTAAATGATGAATATGAAATACTTGATACTGATGAATTAACAACAAAAATAAAAGAATACGATACAAAACTAATAAAACTTAACAAGATGATTGCTGATATAGAAAACATCAAAGAAAAACCAGAAGAACCAAAAGAAGAACCATTCGTTGAAATTGATAACTTCTTAAAAGGTGGCAAAATCAAAGTTAAGAATATTGAAGAAACAAAAAATCAAAAGAAGAAACTTAATACAAAAAGAGCTACTGATCCTTCTAAGTATATAGAAGATGTTAAAATTGAATTAACTCCTATCATTAAAACATCTAACTATAATGCAAGAACTAAGATTGAAAGACCAGATAGCATTGATATCAATGAACTTAGAAGCATTGAAACTAAAAAAACCGAGGTTAAAAAAGCAGAGCCTAAAAAGAAAAAGAACTTGAACTTAAATCCAAAAGAAGTAACTAAAGTTAAGAAAGGTAAAGCTAATAACACAAAAACTGTTTCAACAAGTAAAAAGAGATTAGTTCTAAACCCAAGAACTACTCAAAAAGCTACAAGAAATAGAAGAAATGTTGCCCCAGTACAAAACAATTATGTTCCTGTACAACAACCTAGAGTTCAACCGGTACAACAACCAATAAAACAACCAGTTAAAAAGGCACCAAAGAAGAAGGAACCATTCATAATAATTGAAAAGATTAAGTAGATTTAAAAAAATCTACTTTTCTTAAGCAAAAAAATAAAAAAATCAAGTAAAATCGTTTACACAATGTAAAGATTTTGTTATAATTTATTCATAATAAGCGAGGTGTGGATTGTGGCAAATTTAACACAAAAAACAATATTATTATTAGACAAACTTTATAACTTAAAAGGCGAAGATAATATAATATTACAAGAAATAAATAGCAAAATAGAAGGAATCAATAATACAATTTCTGCTACAGACCAAAGAAAAGTTAGCTTAAAAGGAGAAAAAGAAGTAAATGAAAACAATTTACTTGTTTTCACAACTCAACAAGAAGCTTTCTTAACTGCCTTTAGTGATATTAACAATGATACATTCGGTGCTCTAAGAAATATAGGAGTTAATGTAGAAATCGGTTCTATGGTATCTACAGTAGCTGAAAAAGCTCCTGGTTACATTGCTGATTTACAAGACAAAATAGGTAGAATTCAAACAGAGATTGATAATGATGAAGCTCATAAACAAGAACTATTAGAAGAACTAAAACAATTAGGTGAAGCAAAAACAAAAGCTGAAGCTGATCGTGCAAGTTTAGTTGGTTTAATGGAACAAAGTTTATCTACAAGCGAATCTGAAAGAGATGGTTTTACTCTAAGACTAGTTAGAGATATCTTAAGTAGATTTGATTTGTTTGATAATGAAGAAATAGTTGTTCTAAGTAAGTTAATCTTATTCCCTGAAGATGGATTAATAGAATATGATAAAGAATATCCTGAAAGATTAGCTAGTGGTAAAGTAGGCGAAGCTGATTTCATATCTTCAGAAGAAACAAAAGAAGAACCTACAACTCCTGAAGAAGATGAAGAAGAAGTAGAAGAAGTTACTACTCCTCCATCAAAAGCAGCAGTAGTTGAAGAACCTGTAGTTGAAGATCATGGAACTCATGAAGAAGAATCAGTAAAGATTTATGATAAAAGATCTGAAGAAGAACCAACTTCAATCATTGACTTAACTTCATTAAATGCTGAACCAGAAACTAAGGAAGAACCAAAAGAAACAATTGAAGAATTCCTAGAATCACTTGGCATGGATATGAATAAATTCCAAGAAGAAAATGATAAAGAAAATAATATTGAAAGATTAATGAATGAATTATCTGTAACAGATCATGATTTAATAGCTAATAACTATGAATTATTAAAATCAGTTAATGCTGAAATAGCAGCATATCGTTATAGAAGAGGACATTCATACTTATCAGATAAAGAATTAAGTCAAAAAGTAACAATTCTAAGAGCTAAAAATATTTCTGAAAAGAATATAAAATTATTATTAGAACAAGCTGATAGTGGATTAAGAGAATCCTTAGAAACATTAGAACTAAGAATGAAAGCAGCTGAAGAACTAGGTACTCCAGTAACTGACGAAAACATTGAAATGTTAGGAAAAGATACTGTAAGACTAGCTCGTAACATTGCTTTACTAAACGAAGCTGAAATAACTATAGATGATAAAGAAAGAAGAAATTTTGAATATATCTTAACTAATTCAGACTATACGGCAGCAGATTTAGAAATCTTAAAAGATTACTTAATTAATATAACAAGAAGCAATGATAAATATGCGTTAAATGTATTTGTTAAAGATCCATATGATTTATTAACAGATATAGATAATATAATAGAAAATAATCTAGAAGATGTATTATCTACTAATCCAGAAGTATTAGCTGGACGTAATGGAGCATTTGTTGATAGAGTTAAATACTATGAAAGTATTGGTAAACCAATAACTGATACTACTGGCAAGAATGCTTTTGCACCATATGTATTAAACCCATTAGCAGCTGTTAAAGAAAATGGTGGAAGATTAATAATTCCTTCATCACCATCTGAAGACGAAGTAAATCCATTAATTCCAGAAATAATTGGAAATGAAAATACAGTATCTTCATTAGTAGATATCCTAAATGAATACTATAAAGGTAGAACTGAATTTAAAGATATCGAATTATCAGATACTGCAGCTGAAGGCTTTGGTCGTTTAATGGAATTATTTGAAACAAGATTCCATGCTGAACAAGTAGGTAAATATACATGCAAAGTTGCAGATGGTTACATTTCTAAACCAAAACTAGAAAGACATCTAAAAACTATTGTTACTAGATTAGAACAAAATGGTGAATCAATTGATGGAATAGAAAATGAAATCTTATTAACATCAATGCTATATAACTATAGACAAAGCGAACCAGCTATTAGAAAAATGGTTGAAACATGCTTGGGTTTTAATGAAGAAAATACATTAGGAGGTATGACGCTATGATGTATTTAAAAGAATTAGGCTTCAGCGAAGAAGTAATTGATTTACTAAATAAGAATTTACCTGATTTAGCAATTAACTCTCTTAAAAAAGAAGAAAAAGTGGTTACTGCAAATATCAATTATCTAAAGGACTTAGGAGTAAATAACTATGTAGATGCATTTGTTAACTTCTATAACATGTTCCTAATTGATACAAAAGCTTTTGATGAAATATTCTCAAAATATGATCGTGAAGATCTAGTAGCTAAACTAGAAAAAAACGTTGCTATAATGGAATATCTATAAAAAGAGTCAATGACTCTTTTTTATTGTGATAAAACAAGTACAAAAGTTCGTAAAAATATGTAAAAACCATATCTATTCCAAGTCATCCATGATATAATAGTTAAGAAAGAAAGAGGAAGCAGCATGGATTATACAAAAGGACTTAATGAACAACAAAAAAAAGCAGTATTACACATGGAAGGACCATGTTTAGTTATTGCTGGAGCTGGTTCAGGTAAAACAAAAGTATTAACCACAAGAATAGCTAATTTAATTCAAAGTGGAGTACCATCTTATAATATCTTAGCTATAACATTTACAAATAAAGCAGCTAGAGAAATGAGAGAAAGACTAGAATTACTAGAACCAAATAACAATGCGTTTGTTGGTACATTCCATTCTTTTGGTGTGCGTGTAATTAGAGAAAATGCTTTAACATTAGGTTTAGATCGTAACTTTTCTATCTTAGATAGTGATGATGTAACATCTATTATCAAAAAGATTATGAAAGAAGATGGTTATGATCCCAAATTTACTGCTCCTTCCTATATTAGAAATAAAATAAGTACAATAAAAAATGATATGTTATCTGATGCTGAAATAGATCGATTCTTTAATACACCAGATGATCGTATTGTAAAAGAAGTATATTATCGATATATAGATATTCTACAAAAAAATAATTCTGTAGACTTTGATGACCTATTACTATTACCAGTAAAACTATTTACTGAGCATAAAGATGTCCTAGAAAGATATCAAGATATCTATAAATATATCTTAATAGATGAGTATCAAGATACTAACGAAGTACAATATAAACTATCTAAACTATTAGCCAAAAAATATAAAAATATCTTTATTGTTGGAGATCCTGATCAATCTATATATATGTTCAGAGGAGCTAACTTTCATAACATCTTAAACTTTGAAAAAGATTATAAAGATGCTGAAGTAATCCCTTTAGAAGAAAACTATCGTTCTACAAAAAATATCTTAGATACAGCTAACTCTGTAATAAAGAATAACAAAGAACGAAAAGAAAAAAATCTTTGGAGTAGTAATGGTGATGGAACTAAAACTAAATACCTAAGAGCTTATGATGACAAACATGAAATTCAAATGGTTATTGATGAAATCAAAAAACTATTTGATGAAGGATACTCTAAAAAAGACATTGCTGTTTTATATAGAACGAATGCTCAATCTCGTTTAGTAGAAGAAATGTTTATGAAATCTGCTGTTCCATATAAAGTAGTAGGTAGTATCTATTTCTACTCAAGAAAAGAGATTAAAGACTTAATTTGTTACTTACGATTAATCTTAAATAACAATGATGAAATATCTCTTAGAAGGGTTATAAATGTCCCTAAAAGAGGTATTGGAGAAGCAACATTAAATAAACTAACTAAAAAAGCTCAAGAAGAAAATAAATCATTATTTGAAGTAATTGATTCTGGTAAAGAATTACAATTTAAAGAACTAATAGAATTCATGACTAAAGAAGCTGAAAAACTATCTTTAACAGAATTAATAGATTTAGTTCTAATAGAAACTGGAATGAAATTCGAATATGAAAAAGAAGATACCTTAGAAAGTAATCTTCGTTTAGACAACCTAGAAGAATTTAAATCAGTAGCCAAGACATTTGAGGATCGAACTGGATCAGTAAGCTTAGATGATTTATTAGAAGAAATAACCCTTATGTCAGATATGTCTGATTACAAAAACAATGATGAAGATGTTGTTACATTAATGACAATGCATAGTGCTAAAGGACTAGAATTCAAAGTAGTCTTCTTAATCGGTATGGAAGATGGAATCTTCCCGCATCAAAACTCTTTCTTAGAGCCTGGTGGCCTTGAAGAGGAAAGAAGATTGTGCTATGTTGGAATTACAAGAGCAAAAGAAAGATTATATATATCTAATGCAAAAAGAAGAATGCTTTATGGTAAAGATGTAATGAATCCACCTAGTAGATTCATAAAAGAAATAGATCCTGATCTATTAGATATTGAAAATGAAAACCTATTACCAGAAGAAAAAATAGATAAACATGAATATTACAACGATGCTAAAGACGTCAGCTTTAAAGATGGTGATGTAATCATGCATACCATCTATGGTAGAGGCGTAATAGTTAACGTTGATGGTGATTACATTACCGTAGCATTTGCTAAGAATTATGGAATAAAAAAATTATTAAAAACACATAAAAGTATTAATAAGTTATAGAAAGAGGGAATATTATGCAATTACTTATTATGGCTGCCGGAATGGGTAGTAGATTCGGAGGATTAAAACAAATCGCTCCAATGGGACCAAACGATGAATTCATTATTGATTACTCAGTATTTGATGCCATCAAAACAGGTTTCTCAAAAATAGTATTTATTATTAAAGAAGAAAACTATGATATCTTCAAAAGTACAATTGGTGCACGTGTAGAACCACATATTCCAGTTGAATATGTTTTCCAAAAATTAGATAACGTACCTGACTTTGTTAAAATACCTGAAACAAGAGAAAAACCTTGGGGTACTGCACATGCTATTTATTGTGCTAAAGATGCTATTACAGAAGATTTTGTAGTAATTAATGCTGATGACTTCTACGGAAGAGATGCTTTCCAAGTAGCAGCTGATTTTATAAAGAATTCTAAAGATCATGAATGGGCTACAGTAGGATATGAAGCGATTAAAACAATGACTGAAAATGGTGCTGTAAAACGTGGAGTACTAGAAGCAGAAAACGATGTAAGATTAATTCAAATAACTGAATGTTCTATTGAAGAAGATGGTAATAAAATATCTTGTACACCATTATCAGGAGCAGAAGAATTCAAAGTAGAAAAAGATGCTCTAGTTTCTATGAACATGTTAGTATTTGATCAAAGTTTATTTAAACTATTAGATGAAAAAATCGTAGAATTCTTCAAAGAAAATGAAGAAAACTTAGAAAAATGTGAATTCTTAATTCCAGATATTCTAGATCAAGCAAATAAAGATGAATATGCTACTGTAAAAGTATTACATACTAATGCGACTTGGTATGGAGTAACATATAAAGAAGACACTGACTTCGTAAGAAGTAATATAAAAAGATTAGTAGACGAAGGAGAATATCCTAATAATCTTTGGGGGTAATTTATGAATCCAAAAGAAAGAATCGAAGAACTAGTTAAGATTCTAAATCAAGCTAATGTTGAATATTATCTAAATGATAATCCGACATTAACAGATAACGAATACGATAGTATGTTAATGGAATTATTCAGATTAGAAGCTGAATATCCAGAGTACAAACTACCGGAATCACCAACTACAAATGTTGGTACTAAAATATTAGATCAATTTGAAAAAATAACTCACGCAACACCTATGTTTTCCTTAGCTGATGTCTTTAATGAAGACGAAGTAGAAGCATATGTAAAAAGAGTTGAAAAAGAAATAGAAAATCCTGAATTCGTTTGTGAACTAAAAATGGATGGTTTAGGAGTTAATCTAACATATAAAAATGGTCTATTAGTATCAGCAGCTACTCGTGGCGATGGTGTAGTAGGTGAAGATATAACTAATAACTTTAAAACAATTAAATATGTACCTATAAGACTTAAAGAACCAATTGACTTAGAAGTACGTGGCGAAATCTATATGACTAAAAAAAGCTTCGAAGAAGCTAATAAAAAACGTCTAGAAAATGGTGAAGAACCATTCCAAAACCCTCGTAATGCTGCAGCAGGATCTGCACGTCAATTAGATTCTAAAATAGCTAAAGAAAGAAAATTAGATACAGTTTTATACCATGTACCTAATACTAATCAAGCTACCCATTGGGAAACTCTAGAAGAACTAAAGGCTTTAGGTCTTCCAGTAAATCCTTATTCTAAAAAAGTACATAACTTTAAAGAAATAAAAGAATATATTGATGAATGGACAGAAAAAAGACCATCTCTTCCATATGAAATAGATGGTATCGTTATCAAACTAAACGATATAGCTGCCCAAAGAAGAATGGGAAATACTGCTAGATACCCAAGATGGGCTGTAGCATACAAGTTCCCTGCAGAAAAAGTAATAACTCAATTAGAAGACATAGTGTTTACTGTTGGTCGTACAGGTCAAATAACACCTAATGCTGTACTTACTCCAATCAAAGTAGCAGGAAGTACTATTAGAAGAGCAACACTACATAATGAACAATATATCATTGATAAAGATCTCCATATTGGTGACTTTGTTGTCATTCATAAAGCAGGTGATGTTATTCCTGAAGTAGTAGAACCAGTATTAGAAAGAAGAAAAGATGTTTCAGTATTCCAAATGATCCATTCATGTCCTATCTGTGGAACAACACTAGAAAAGAGTGCATCAGGAATTGACTACTTCTGTCCAAACAACCACTGCCCAGCTCGTAAAATAGAAGGCTTAATTCATTATGTATCAAG
>JAFPMR010000097.1 GCA_017411235.1 Bacilli bacterium
AAAGATTATGCTGCATCTTGGTTGGCTACTGGTTGTATAGTAGGGGGAATAGCTAATATGTTATTTCTTAATGCTTTTAAGTATTATCCATTCTTATCTTTTGGGGCATTTTATTCAATGATATGGCACTTAATAATGGTTTTATTAGGATTTATACTAATTGTTACTAATTACGTTGATATGAGCTATAAAACCATTATTAAAGGGTTTATATTTCATTTAGTTATATCATTAGTTGTTATACCTATTAATTACATATTTAATTTTGATTTTATGTTATATAAAGATTTAGGTGGTGTACCTATATTTGAAGGTATAGCAACTAATCTAACTAATAATCATTTAGGATGGATTAATCCTATTATGATGTTAGTTTTATATTTTATAGCATTTAATATTATTTTCTTAATACCAATGGGTATTAAGAAGCTAATACACAGAAAGACTAAATAAGTCTTTTTTTATTTGGGAATTATGTTATAATACATCTTAAGTTTTTTTGGGGGGATTATTATGGATACAGTAATAACAAGAAGTGGGGATAAGTATTATTTTACTTCTGAAGATCAAGTATATGAATTAAATGAACATAACTTTGGAAGATTAAAAACTATAGTTACTTTACCTGCTAAAGTATATTTTAGAAAATGTCCATTTACTTTTGTAGTTTATTTATCTGAAACATTATTTGAAGAAAGAGTAAATATGAAAGCAAATAGAGTTGGAGATACTCAAGATTACGAAGTATCATTCTCTAAAGTACCAGAAAAAGTAATGGGATAAAAAAAAGACACATTAGTGTCTTTTATTTTTTTGTTGCATCTATTGTTTTAGTACATTTATTATTGTTTAAAGTATATCCTTCTTCACATGTATAGACTTTTTTATATGATGGATAACAGTTGTATTTATCTGGTCCACCTAAACTTATTACTAGTAATCCTACTTGTCCACTAGGGCATGTTTCTCCTTCGACTTCAACACCTTCACTAAATTTAAAACAACCACTAGGTTCTCCACCTTCAAGAGTTCCTTCAGGACATTTTAATGTAGCATCTATAATAATAGTACATTTAGTATTATTTAATGTATAGCCATCAGGACAGGTATATGTTACTGGTGGTTCAGTAGGTTTTTGAGGTTCAGTAGGTGTAGAAGGTTTTTGTTCTTCTTTAGGTTTGTTTTCTTTTGGTTTAGTAGAAGGCTTTTCTTCTTTTTTAGGTTCTTCTTCTACCGGTTCTTCAACTGGTTCTTCAATTTCTTTTGGTTCTTCTTCTTGAGGAATTTCTATATCAGTTTTTTCTTCTGTTTCTTCTTTTACTATTTTTTCTTCTGTTTTAGTATTATCTATTTTATCTTCTTTATCTTTTTTAGTTTTTACGATACTAAAGATAGCAATTATTAATAGGATTATTATTAATAGACAAATAAGAAGATATTTAACTTTCTTATTCATATTAGATTCCTCCTAGTATTATTTTAACATTAATAAGACATTTTATTTACGTTTTGCTCGGGCAACTGTTGTAAACTTTACGAAACGAAGCTATTATTAAAGTAGAGTATAGAGGTGTTTATTATGGAAGAACAATTAAATGAATTAGTTATGAATGAGGAATATAATTATGCAATGCATGATTGCATTAGAGATAGTGAAATGGGAGAATGGCTAAAAGAAGATATTGTTGCTAGGATAGAAAATGCTGATGATTTAGATCCAGAGCATTTAGTACCACTTGCAATAGAATATGCAAATAACTATGTAGAAGAGTTCCAAGCATATGAAATATTTAGTGATGTTCCTAGTGAAGCATTTAAAACATGGTTTACTTGGTCTTTAGCTAATTATATGAAGGAATGTATAAATAAATATAATGCTAGAATAGATGCTTATAATGCTTCTCAAGATATCGAAGATAGATGGGAAAGAGAACACACCTATGATAGAGTTTATGAAGATAGAGCTGATCGTCCTTTATATAAAGATGAAATGTTGGATTTAATACTAGCATCACAAAAAGAAGATTCTATGCAATTAAGATAAAAAGACACTATAGTGTCTTTTTTTATAGCTTAAAGAAGGCTGAAAAAGTTGATGTGGTATAATGTTGCGGCTGGTTGAGACAAAGTAGGTGATTAATAAGGATATCAAGGCCAGTTATTAACACTCTCTATAGAAGGAGTGATTTGAAGATAAAGGAGGTAAAATTATGAGGGCAACGAAGAAAAATATAAAAATACTAAATGAATATATACAAGATATAG
>JAFPMR010000098.1 GCA_017411235.1 Bacilli bacterium
GCTTTTATTTCTTCACGAACAGCTTCCATTCTTGCTCTTTTTTCTTCAGCTGCTCGTCTTTTTAAATAATCTTCTTTAGAACAACCATATACTTGTCTATAAGCTTTATCTTCAGTTATTCCCTCAGAAGTTAAAACATCATCATTAAAGACACAATATACTATTTTATTCATTTTTCGATAGTTAATTAAGGCTTGTACAGTTTCTTCAAAATTATATTTTGGTCTCATCTCTGGGACACCTTTTTCAATAAAATATAATTCCATACCTCTCTTATCATAGGTAGTTACATATATTAAAACACTATTAAGTTCATCGCTTGGTAGACCAAAACTTCTTAGTTTTTCACTTATTTGTGAAACAGGCATGCCATTATTTAACATTTCAATTACATCTAAGGCAATACTAACATCTCTTCCTTTATATATACCATTAAAACTAGATTCCGCATCAATTTCCCATTCATTATGATAAATAGGATCTAATATTCCTTTTCCACGTTTAATAAGTGCATCTAAATCTGAAACCACATACCTATTTTTTTCTTCCATATACATCACCTTATACTATTATTATATCTAAAATATCTATAAAATCACCAAAAATAAAGAAAACAAATGTAAAGAAAAAACAGATTTAAATCTGTTTTTATAAACTAGGATCAATTAAGATCTTAATAGCATTATCATCACCTGAAGTTAATCTTTCAAAGGCATGTTGAACACCTTCTAGACCAACAATATCATCAACAAACTTCAAAGTATCTATTTTTCTATCAGCCATTAAGTCAATACATTGTTTAAATTCTTTAGGAGTATAAGCAATAGCACCTTTTAAAGTCATTTCCTTAGTAACTACTAGGATAGATGGAATAGTAATACTATCCATAGAAACACCTACTAATACCATAGTACCACCTTGTTTAGCAGCCATTATACCACTAGAAACAGCAGGACTATTACCACAGCAATCAAATACGTAATCATAACCTTCAGGACATTCTTTTCTAACATTCTTAACCCAATCTTGATCTAAAGCATAAAAATATTCATCTGCAACACCTAACTTAACAGCTTTCTCACCACGTTTAGGATTAGCTTCAGAAACAGCAACATAAGATGCGCCATTCATCTTAGCAAACATAGCAGTTAACTGACCTATAATACCAGCACCAATAACTAATACTTTACTTCCTATTTTAAGATTAGCTAAATTAACTGCATGTAATGCAACAGCACTAGGTTCTACCATAGCTACTTCTGCATCAGTAATATTACTAGGAACTCTATATACTAAATCAGCTCTTAAAGCAGTTTTCTCTGCATATGCACCAGGATAAGTTAAAGACAAACCAACAGCATTATCCCATGTTTTAGCACAATATTGAGGATTTCCAGTTCTACAAGGTTCACATTCACCACATGGTGAAATAGGTAACGCAGTAACTCTATCTCCAACCTTTAAATCAGTTCTTGAACCAGGATTAGTAACAACTCCACAGAATTCATGGCCCATAACTAATCCTTTAGGTGCTCCTAAAACCCAATAATGAATGTCTGAACCACAAATACCACATTTCTTAACATCGATTAAGACATTACCATTTTTTTCTCTTGGGGCATCAATTGATGTAGGAACTAATTTCTTTGCACTTTCTATTTTTACGCATTTCATACTAACACTCCCTTTATTCTAAATAATTATAACATTATTGATATAAAAAGTGTATAATTTAGTTATGCCGACTTAGCACAGTGGTAGTGCAACGCCCTCGTAACGCGTAGGTCGCTGGTTCAAATCCGGCAGTCGGCACCATGTAACAAAAAATCCTAGCTTATCTAGGTTTTTTTATTACCATTTTTATGAATATGAATTATAATTATAGTAGAAAAGGAGTCTTAGAATGAAAAAGAAAATATTTTATTTACTACTATGTGTTCTTATGTGTCTTACACTAGTAGGATGTGGAGATGATGACAAAGATACAGAAAAATCTTCTAAAAAAGATAAAACAGAAGAAAAAGTATCAAAAACAACTATAGTATTTGCAGAAGAAAAAGAATTTAAAAACTTCACAATTACTCTATCAGAAGCATATTTAACTGATGATATTATTCCTCAAAAAGCAACTAGTTACTATAGCCATTATGAAGCAAAAAGTGGTGAATTATACTTAGACATCATAATGAAAGTAAAAAATACAGCTAATAAATCAGTTGATATCGACGACTTATTTGATGGAAAAGTTAAAGTAGGTAGTAAAGAATACACAGGAATGGTATTCATGGAAGAAGATGGAA
>JAFPMR010000099.1 GCA_017411235.1 Bacilli bacterium
CAGTTAGAGTTACAAGTTCTCCATCTACTGCTGTTTCGTCAGCATATAATTGGAATTGAATAGCTTCTGGACGTTTACCGTCTTGGTTATTGCTATCGTTCCAAATCTTAGTAGCTGTTACGCTTGTTACTGCTGGAGTATGTTTATTAGTTACTTCTAGAACGCCAGTTTCTTCATTTACTGAGTATTCTGGATCTTCATAGCCAGTAACTGATTCAGTTTCTTCAAATGTATAAACAATTGGAGTTGTTGTTCCAGCAAATTCTGGAAGTTCAGCAAATGTATATGTCCACTTATTAGATTCATCTAATGTTGCAGTTTTACCTTCTACTGGATTTCCATCTGCTAATAATTGAACTTCGATTGAAGGTGCTCTTAAACCATCTTGGTTATCAGCATCGTCCCATACTTTATGTACAGTTACTGAAGTTTCACTTGGAACATGTTTATTAGTTACTTCTAGAACACCAGTATTTTCATTTACTGAGTATTCTGGATCTTCATAACCTGTTACTGTTGTAGTTTCTTCGAATGTATAAACAATTGGAGTTGTTGTTCCAGCAAATTCTGGAAGTTCAGCAAATGTATATGTCCATCCGTTAGATTCATCTAATGTTGCAATTTTACCTTCTACTGCAGTTCCATCTGCTAATAATTGAACTTCGATTGAAGGTGCTCTTAAACCATCTTGGTTATCAGCATCGTCCCATACTTTATGTACAGTTACTGAAGTTTCTCCAGGTTCATGTTTATTTGTAATTGTATAAACTTTTACTTTATCAGTTGATAATGTTGATGATAATACAACGCTTGGTTCTTCATATCCTTGAACTTGAGCTTCTGTTAATGTATAAACGATTTCTACACCATCTTTATATTTTGGTAAGCCTGAGAATGAGAATGCCCAATCATTGTTTTCACCTTTTGGAACTCTTAATGTTCTTGGTTCTTCTCCGTCATTGCTTGTTAATGTAACTACGATAACTGTATCATCGTTTCTTAAACCATCTTGGTTATTAGCATCGTCCCATACTTTTGATCCTTGAATAGTAATTGTTTCAGGAGTATGAGTATTTGTAATTTCTACTTTATATGTGCCATCTTCTTGTTTAACAAGATCTCCAACTACTGGTTCATCATAGCCAGATACTTGAGCTTCTGTTACTTCATATTGATATGCATTTTTATTAACATATACTGGTAGATTTTCGAATGTATCAGTCCAATTATTACTTTCATCTAATGTTAGAGTTAATTCTCCATAATTTAATGATACTGTAATTGATCCTGGACGTTTACCATCTTGGTCATTAGCATCGTCCCAATCTT
Organism: Bacilli bacterium; assembly: GCA_017411235.1. The sequence continues at coordinate 1,330 of JAFPMR010000099.1, forward strand.
TATGAACAGTTATTGATGTTCTATCTAATGTATTAGTAATTGTATAACTAATAGTTTCAACACCATCTACAGTTGTTTTAGTAGCTTCTGATACGCTTCCTGTATAACCAGCAACTTCACCTTCTACAACTGTGTATACAACTGGTGTTTCATTACCATCCATGAATTTTGGTAGGTTAACGAATTTATCTGACCAATCATTATCATCACTTAGTGTTAGTGTTTTACCTTCTACTAAGTTACCATTAGCCATTAAGCTTACAGTAATTGATTCTGGTCTATTAGCTTCTAAGTCTTTGTCACCAGCCCATGCTTTAGTTACTGGTACTTCTACTGTAATTAATGTATTTGTAATGTTAAATCCGATTACTTCAGAAGTATAACCAACTGGTACTTCTTCTGATACTGAGTAAGTTACTTTTGAACCATTTACATAACTTGGTAAGTTAGTCCATTCATAAGACCAATTATTGTCATCTACAGTTATTACTTTAGTATCAATAATAGTTCCATCTCTTAGTAAGTTAACAGAAAGTTCTTCTGGACGATTAGATCTATCAAATCCGTCATTCCATTGTTTATGTCCGCTTACATCTTCTCTTTTTAGAGTGTTTGTAATATTTGTTGTAACTACGCCATTTGATTCTACTGGTGTAGATATTTCTTTTTCATAGATATCTATATAACCTTCTGGTAATACTTCATCTACAGTATATTGTACTTTTTCATTATTTACATATTCAGGTAAATTATCAAATGTGTATTCCCAGTTTTCTGCAGCTGTAACTGTCTTAGATGATACTTGAACACCATTACGTTTTAAGATAACTGTAATAGATGTTGGTTGATTTCCTTCTTGATTTTCATCAGCCCAAATCTTCTTACCTTCTACTTTAACTTTCTTTAAAGTATTAGTAATTGTTGTTCCATCATAAGAATCTATATATTCTTGTGGAACTTCTTCTTTAACTGAGTATACAGCTAATTCTTGACCAATATATTTTGGTAGTCCAGTAAATTCATAATTCCAATCTGGTGATGTAGCAGTTGTAGTTTTGCCTTCAAATGCTTCTCCACCTTCTAATAGATTAATTGTTACTGAACTTGGTTGATTATCTTCTTGAGAAGCGTCAGCCCATGTCTTAGTACCGTTATATGTAACTGTTTCAGTGTTATTGTTAATAGTAATTAATGTATTACCATCTTCATCTTTAGAAGGTGTAATATCACCTTTAACATAACCTAATGGTACAGATGTTTCATCAGCAGAATATTCATATTCTACTCCACCTACAAATAATGGTAAATTATCGAATGTTACTGTCCAGTTACCATCTTCATCTGCTTCTACAGTTTCTTTTTTCTCTCCATAGTTAAGTGCTATTTCAATGTCGTCTGGACGGTTTCTATATTTATTACCCTCATCGTTCCATACTTTTGTAACGATTACTTTTGTTGTTTTTAATGTATTAGTTACTACTAAAGTACCATCTTCTTTAGTTGAGTATGATGGATCATTATATCCAGGTACTGTTTGAGTTTCTTTAATACTATATTCTATTTCAGATCCAGTTTCATATTTTGGTAAATCTGTGAATGTATCTTTCCAGCTATTATCAGCTGTTAATGTTAATGTTTTACCTTCAACAGCGTTTTCACCATTATATAGTTGAACTGTTACTGAAACTCTATTTGATTCATCAATTGCATCTTCCCAAACTTTTTCTACTGGGATATCAATTGTTTCTGGAGTATGAGTATTTGTGATAGCCACTATGCCAGTGTTACCTTTAACTGCTGGTAATAATTCTCCATCACCAGATTTAGTATAAACAGAATTTTCTGGTAGAATTTCTTCTACTGAGTACTTAACTTGTACTCCTTCTTTATATACTAATAAGTCAGTCCATTCAGCTATTTGTCCATCTACGGCTTCAACGTCTACTGGATTTCCTACAGCGGATTTAGTGTCGCCAATATATTCATATAATTGAACTTTAGCTCCAACTGAAGATCTCTTGCCATCTTGATCATCATTATCTGAC
>JAFPMR010000100.1 GCA_017411235.1 Bacilli bacterium
AGAATACGTTGCAACTGATGAAGAACTAGAAGAAAAGAAGAAAACTGCCAAAGGCTTTAAAGTACAAAGATTTAAAGGTTTAGGTGAAATGGACGCTAAAGAACTATATGATACAACAATGAGTCCAGCTACACGTAGTTTAATAAAAGTATCCATAACAGATGCTGCTTTAGCAGAAAAAAGAGTATCTGTTCTAATGGGTGATAAAGTTGAACCACGTAAAGAGTGGATTGAAGAAAATGTTGATTTCACATTAGAAGACAACTTTAAGAGGTGATAGTTATGGCAAGAAAAAAAGTAGAAGAACAATCAATAATTGAAAAAATATATGACTATACCTTAGAAGATATCATGGGGGATCGTTTTGGTAGATATGCAAAATCAATAATTCAAGATCGTGCTTTACCAGACGTAAGAGATGGTCTAAAACCAGTACAAAGAAGAATACTTTATACAATGTGGGAAGACCGAAACACTGCTGATAAACCATATCGTAAATGTGCTAAAGCTGTTGGTGATGTCATGGGTAAATACCATCCACATGGTGACTCATCAATCTATGGTGCAATGGTATACCTTTCACAAGACTGGAAAATGCGTGATCCACTAGTAGATATCCATGGTAATAATGGTTCTATCGATGGTTATGGACCAGCAGCAGCTCGTTATACAGAATGTCGTTTAACGCGCCTTGCTGAAGTAATGTTAAAAGATATTAACAAGAATACAGTTGAAATGGCTCTTAACTATGCTGATGAAGATTATGAACCAACTGTATTACCAGCTAATTTTCCTAATATCCTAGTTAATGGATCAACAGGTATTTCTGCTGGTTATGCAACTAACATACCACCACATAACTTAGGTGAAGTAATCGATGCTACAATTAAACGTATCGAAACTCCTAACTGTCGTCTAGATACAATTCTAGATATCATCAAAGGACCAGACTTCCCAACAGGTGGTGTAATTGAAGGAAAAGAAGGACTTGTTCAAGCTTATGAAACAGGTCGTGGTAGAGTAGTAGTTAAAGCTAAAACTGAAATCGTTGAAGATAAAGGTAAAAAGCAAATTATTATTCATGAAATACCATATGATGTACTAAAAGAACAATTACGTAAGAAAATTGAAGATATTAAAATAGATAAAAAAGTTGAAGGTATTGTTGATGTATTCGATGTTTCTGATGAAGAACATATGGCAAAACTTATCATTGAACTTAAAAAAGATGCTAATGCTGAAGTAATCTTAAATTACTTACTAAAGAATACTGATTTACAAGTAAACTATAACTTTAACGTTGTAGCAATTGTTAATAGAAGACCTAAACAATTAGGTATCCTAGAAATCTTAGATGCCTTTATTGCACATCAAAGAGAAGTAGTTACAAGAAGAACCCAATTTGATTTAGATCATGCTAAAGCAAGATATCATATCTTAGAAGGTTTAGTAAAAGCTATCTCAATTCTAGATGAAGTAATTAGAGTAATTAGAGCATCTAAAAACAAAGGCGATGCTATCGATAACTTAGTTAAAGAATTCGAGTTTACTCCAGAACAAGCTAAAGCAATCGTAGAATTACAATTATATCGTTTAACAAATACAGATATAGTTGATATCGAAAATGAAATGAAAGATCTAGAAACTAAGATTAATATCTGGACACAAATTCTAAATAACGAAGAAGCTTTAAAACATGTTATGAAAACAGAATTGAAGATTGTTAAGAAAGAATTTGCTACACCTCGTCGTACTGAAATTAGAGACGAAGTAACAGAAATTAAACTAGATACTATTGATCTAATCCCAAAAGAAAATGTTATTGTTGTTGCAACTAATGATGGATATGTTAAACGTATTCCACTTAAATCATATATGGCTGCAGCAGCAGATCCAACAGTATTAAAACCTGGTGACTTCATAAGAGGATTCTATAGTACAACAACATTAGATAACTTACTAATGTTTACTAACTTAGGACATTACTTATATGTACCAGTTCATGAAATTATTGAAACTAAATGGAAAGAATTAGGTAAACATATTTCTAACTTAATTCCATTAAGTGAAGAAGAAAAAGTAATTAGTGCTATGATTCTAGATGATAAATCAATGAATGTTATCATGACTACTAAGAATGGTATAACTAAACGTACTAATGTAGGTGACCTAATCGTAAGTAGATGGACTAAACCAGTCAATGCCATGAAATTGAAAGATGGCGATGAACTAGTATCCGTAACAAAAGATAATGGTCGTGCTATCTTCGTAACAGAAAACGGCTACTACATTAATATAGATGCTAACGAAATACCAATCGTTGGCGCTAAAGCATCTGGTGTTAAAGGTATTAACTTAAAAGACGATAATGTTGTAACATGTATCTCTCCAGCTCCAGATGATGAATACTTAGCAATATTTACTAATAAAAATACAGGTAAACGTATTAAACTATCTGACTTAGATACAATGACTAGAGCAAAGAAAGGATCTACTTTAATTAAAAAAGTTAAATCTAATCCATATCTAGTAGAAAATGCCATCCCAGTTGGATTACATGATCAAATAGGTATCAAATCAGAAGGCGAATTTACTGAAATAAAATCAACAGAATTATCAATTATGGATCTAGCATCTACAGGTTCCACAATCTCTAAAACTGCTATCGAAGAAACATTCAAAGTAGCAGAACTAAGAGAAAGAAAAATTGAATTAAATGGTAATAATCCAGAACCAAAAGATGAACCAGTAGAAGAAGCGCCAAAACAACAACCAGAAGTAGAAGAACTAACAATTGATGATTTTATCGAAGATTTTAAACTATAAAAGAATCACTAAGTGATTCTTTTTTCTTGACTTTAAAATCATTACCTTATAGAATAAGCCTCACCTAGGGGGACATTATGGAAAATTTTATTGAAAGAAAAAAAGCGTACTTTGAAAGACTAAGAGCTAATGAAATCTTATTATTAGCGTTACAAGTTCCATCATCTTATGGCAATGATGTTAACGAAATATTTATTGATCCACAAGATGAATTAGAATTAGACATTGCAGAGGGAACGATAACATTTATTGAAGATTCAGACAGAATAAGCGAAGGACATAGCAATAAAACATATGGAGTAGAAGAATTCTCAAAAATATTTATTGTCGATTATTTTATTAGAATTATAAATGCTCTTAAGAATAAAGACAATGCAGTATTAGAATCAATAAGTGAGGAAATAAGAAAATCTCGCTCAATTGAAGAAATAACTGAAATGTACTATGATTTACAAAGTATTGCAACCAATACCAATACCATGGTAGCAATGGGTGAATATGTTCTTGAACATACTGGTTTCGATGTTGATGATGATTTATCAATGTTACAATTTAAATTATATTTTGCAAAAGCAACTGAATATATAAAAAGTTGTATGCCTTCAGTTCAACAAAGTAAAGAAGAAATGAAAAAACCTGAATCTGTTGCAGCATTTAAAACATTTGTTAACATATTCCATAGTCTAGTAGAAAGAGACTACGGAAACAAAAACAATTTAGGAAAGTAGGATATCAATTAAGATATCCTTTTTTTCTTGCACCTTATTGTATTTTAATCACAATTAAACTATAATATTACTAGGATGTGATAATATGAAAAAACCTAGTTTAGAAAAAGAAGAAAGATTATCATTTAATAAAATAGAAATCTTAATTATGGTAGTTTTAGTAGCTTTAATTATTGTTAGTTTAACATTAGTAGTATCTATTA
>JAFPMR010000011.1 GCA_017411235.1 Bacilli bacterium
AAAGACAATAATTTAACTTTTACTGATTTATTATCTTATTATGGATTTGATAGTGAAGATTCATTAAAGGAATATTTAAGATTAGCTTATAGAAGAGAAAAAGCTGTTAATGATTATCTAGGTAAGAAAATTAAAGATAAAGATATTGAAAAGTATTACGAAGAAGAAATATTCGGAGATATTAAATTAAAACATATATTAATTTCTCCAAATACTACAAGTGATATGACTACTGAACAAAAAGAAGAAGCTGAAAAGAAAGCAAAAAAACAAGCTGAAGACATTATTAAGAAACTTGATAAAAAAGAAGACTTTAGTGAATTAGCAAAGAAATACTCTGATGATTCTGCTACTGCTAAAAAAGGTGGAGATTTAGGTTGGGTTTCTACTGGTGATATGGTTGCTGAATTTGATGCTGCTGCATTTAAACTTAAAAAAGGAAAATATACAACTAGTCCAGTTAAAACACAATATGGATATCATATAATCTTAAAAGTAGATGAAAAAACAAAACCTAGTTTAAAAGACTCTAAGAAAGAAATTATTGAAACTTTAGTAAAACAAAAACTAGAAAAGAATCCTGCTTTACAATATGAAGCATTAGATAATATAAGAAAAGATGCTGGTTTAAAATTTGAAGATAAAGATTTAAAAACAGCATACAACAAATATGTTCAAAATCAAAAATCACAAGCAAAAAGTAATACAAGTAATTAAAAAAGATCAAATAATTTGATCTTTTTTTATACTCTAAATCCTTTTTGATATAGTTTTTCTTTTACTTTATATTCAAGTTCTTTACCATCATACTTTTTTGATAACTTATCATATATTTTCTTATGCTCTTTTTGATAAATATCGCTATCATCAAAATCATATGTACTTATTAAATAAGAAATATCATCTTTATAAAAACCTTTATCTATAAGGTTCTTTAATATTTTATTTTTTAACATAATAGAAGATTTATTAGTATTTAACTTAAGTTCCTTCTCTATTACTTTCTTTATCTTATTATATTGCATATCTTTAGTATAACAATCTATATGATTATCTATTACAGAATCAGATATACCTAGTTTAATAAGATCGCTTTTTATTTTTAAAGGACCAGTTATCTTTAAATTAATCTGATCATTTATATATGCTTCTACATATACATTTTCATTTAAATAACCATCTTTAGTAAGTCTATCTATAACATTAGAAACTGTCTTTTTAGAGAAATCTTTGCTTAAATACTTATCTATTTCTTTACTACTTCTAAGTTTAATATTTATATAAGAAACAGCTTTATAATAAGCTTCATAAAACATATTATCTTTTAAATATATATCTAGTTCTTTTTTACTAATATTATCTTTATTAAGTATATTATATTTAAGTATTATATCTTCATAAATAATAAAGTTTTCATCATCAATAAATACTTTATATTTACCATTTCCTAAATACTTATATCTTTTTATCTCCATAAATCCTCCCTAAACAAAAAGAACTAATTTTTATGAATTATAATTAGATCTTTTTCAACTTCTTCAAGCGCTTTACCAATATTCTTTTCTGAAACATAAGAGTCTGCTGGCATCTGTAAATGACCAGTTTCTTTTATTTCATTACTCCTTTGCGCTACTATATGCACTAAACGATATTTAGAATCTACATGTAGTAATAATTTATCAATTGAAGGATATATCATCGTATCACACTCCCTAATTTAAGAATATAACACAATCATTATCTTTACAACTTTTTCGTCAAAATTAGACACAATTTGACACTATTTTTTTAACTCGTTTAGTAATTCATCAAAAAATTTATCTCCTTTAAATGTAATTGGATATTTATTAGAAATAGTTATTAAATATAAGGCTGCAAGAAAATCTTTTTGAAAAATAAGAGCAATATTTAATAACTTTTTATATATTTCTTCTTTATTTTCTGATTCCATATATCTATTATATATATAACCTATAAGCATTTTCCCTTTTAAGTTCTTATCAATAGTAATATAATTTAAACTTTTAGCTTCCTTTATTAACATTCTATTAAATCTTCCAATACTATAGACATATTCATTATCTATTTCAAATAATTTTCCTAAATACTCAATTGAAGAGTTAATTTCTCTTTCTAACCCTTTTCCTTGTTTAATATTCATAAATATATTTTGATACCTTTTATTTTTTATAATATCTAATATATTAGATTTAGATT
>JAFPMR010000101.1 GCA_017411235.1 Bacilli bacterium
GATAAGAACTGAGGTTGGAATAGAAGAGTTATTTAAGTTACAGTCTTTTAAAGCTTTCTTAAAAGACTTTGGTCATTTTGTCGATAAAAGAGTAGATGAAGTAGTTTTATGGGATCGTTATTTAGCATATGCTCAGTTATTTGGTTTAACTAAAGAAATAATGAATACAGGATATAAACAATTAGTAAGTAATTCTTCTTTTGATATTGATGATATAGACAATATTCATTTTAATAATATTTTTATACAATAAAAAAGCACTAATGTGCTTTTTTTAATGTTTTATCTAAGCTCATTGATTTATTTTCTAAATCAGGATGATTAAAGCAAGTGAAACTATCTGCAGATAAGAATCCTAAGGTACTAGGTGTGAATTCAATATCTTTAGTTACTACTTCAAAACAGTTTTCTGTGAAGTATGGATATTCTCCTAGTACTTCTCTAATATCATCTACTAATGGACTTTTTATTAGTTGTAGTTTTCCATCTATTTCTTCTACTTTATAACCATAGAATAAGTGATGATAGATTCTTACAACACCTGTATTACCTGAGGCATAGTGTTTTTCTTTATAAGATTTTGTTGGTATTAAAACATGTTTAGTACCACGATTTCCTTCTGTATCATATACTTCTATTTCTACATTTTCATAACTAATATTTTCAAATCTAATATAATCTTGGTGTTTACACATTAAATTATATAGATAATTCCAATGATAGATTCCTTCAAATAAAGGTGTATCACCAATGGCAGCATAGAAAGCTTGATCATATTCATCCATTAGTTTAATATCATCAGTTTTAGTAAAACCTTGGTAATCTTCTTCTTCACTATTAAAGTATGAACTTAATACTTGTGAAGATGAGATTTCTTTTTGATATAAATGTAGATGTGGATCTTTTACATTACATGCTTCTTTAGTTTTATTACAACCTGTTAATAATAGTGTAGTTATTAACATAGTTGGTAATATTCTTTTTAATGTTTTATTATTCATGGAAATCTCCCCCGAAATTAGATTTTATTTTATTCTTATGTTTATTAATTGTCAATTTATTTGTATAATTATAGTAGGTGATAGATATGAGTATTAGACAACAATTAGAAAGATTACAATTTTTTAAAGATCAAATGTTATATAACAAGTTTGGTAGTAATATACATGATATTGATTTAAATGAAACAATTCAAACGGGTATTGTAGACAGATTAATGAAAGCTAGAGAATTAGGTATTCCATATTGTGTTGTATTTGGACATACTATACCTAGTAGTAGAACTTGGGATAAGTTCGGTGATGGAACTTGGAATCCTCCTAGAGATTATATTTCTACTGAAGATATACAAACTGAAGATAATGATCGTGAACAAGAACTTAAGAATATCTATGATTTCTTAAGAGGTAAGAAGTTAGAAGAAGAAGTAAGAATGACTAAATAAAAAGACTTTATAAGTCTTTTTTAATTGTTATTATCAATAATTTGATATAATTATTTTAGGAGGGTTATTATGAAAAAAGTAATTCTTAAAGTAGATGGCATGAGTTGTAGTGCTTGTTCTAATAGGGTAGAAAAGTACTTGAATAAACAAGATGGCGTAGAAGCTAGTGTTAATTTAGTAATGGCTCAAGCTTTAGTTAATTATGATGAGAATAAAGTTGATATAGATGATTTGGCTAGATTCATAGAAGAATCTGGTTATAAATATGCTGGTATATATAAAGATGATAAAGAAGAAAAAGATAATCGTAAAACTTATTTATTATTCTTTTTAGTATTAATTATTATCTTTATGATATTTAGTATGGGTCATATGATTCATATACCTTCTTTAATTCATAAATATCCTAGAGTATATGGAATTATTTGTTTAGTATTTTGTATACCATTTGTTATGTATGGCTTAGATATTTTAGTAAGTGGTATTAAAAAAATAGCTCATCCTAATATGGATAGTTTAGTTAGTGTTGGTGTTATTGCTAGTATAGTTTATAGTTTAATTAATTTAATACTTGGGGATGTACATCATTTGTATTTTGAATCAGCAGCAATGATTATTTTCTTTATTAAATTAGGTAGATATATAGATGGTAAGAGTAAAGATAAAACTAAGGAAGCTTTAAAAGAATTAGTTGTTATTACACCATCTTCTGCTTTAACAAAAAGTGGTAAAGAAATAACAATAGATGAAGTTAATGAAGGAGATTTATTAGCTTGTAAAGCTGGTATGAAAGTAGCAGTAGATGGTGTTATTAATTCTGGTTCTGCTTATTTTGATGAAGTTTTTATAACGGGTGAATCTAAACCAGTTAAGAAAGAAAAAGGAGATAGAGTAATTGCTGGATCTATTAATTTAGATGGTTATATAGAATATGAAGCAGAATCTATTGGACCTAATTCTACTATTTCAGAAATAGTTAGATTAGTAGTAGAAGCATCTAATACAAAGATGAAATTACAAAGAACAGTAGACAAAGTAGCAAGTATTTTTGTACCAAGTATTTTTATTATAGCTTTAATATCTTTTTGGATATATATAATTATTGGTAAAACATTTAATGAAAGTATTTTAACTTTTATTACTGTATTAGTTGTAGCATGTCCTTGTGCTTTAGGACTTGCTACACCTTTAGCAATAGTAGTTAGTGAAGGAACTAGTGCTAAGAAAGGTATTTTAATTAAGAGTAGTGAAGTATTAGAAAATGTAAGTAAATGTGATACTGTTGTCTTTGATAAGACTGGTACTTTAACTTATGGTGATCTTAGAATTAGTAAAGTATTTAATTATTCTAAATATGATGAATCTAAATTACTAAGTATTGTAGGTAGTATGGAAAAATTAAGTACACATCCTATTAGTAAAGCTTTTAAAGAAGGTAATAGTAAGGTAACTGATTATAAGAACTTAGATGGTATTGGTATTACTGGTATGATAGGTAAACACAAGTATTTTATTGGTAATAGTAAGATATTTGATAAAGCTAAAGTAGAGAATGAATATACTAAAGATGAAAATGAATTAGTTAATGATGGCAATAGTATTGTTTATGTTATAGAAGATAAGAATGTTATTGGTTTAATTGGTGTTAGAGATGTTATTAGAGAAGAAAGTGTAGATACTATTAAAGAGTTAATTAAGATGAAAAAAGATGTTGTATTACTTTCAGGAGATAATGAGATAACATCTAATGTAATTGCTAAAAATCTAGGTATTAAGAAAGTTATAAGTAATGTAATGCCTAAAGATAAACAAAAGTATATTAGTGAATTAATTCATTTTAGTCATAAAGTTATGATGGTTGGAGATGGTATTAATGATGCTCCAGCATTAGAAACTGCTACTGTAGGAGTATCACTAAATGGTGGTACTGATATAGCAGCTGATAGTAGTGATGTTATATTAATTCAAGATGAATTAAATAAAGTAGTGGAATTATTTAAGATAAGTGATAAAACTATTAAAATCATTAAAGAGAATTTATTCTGGGCATTTATTTATAATGCTTGTATGATACCAATAGCTATCGGAGTATTTAAGAGTTTTGGTTTAAGTATTAATCCAATGATAGCTAGTGGTGCTATGATGTTAAGTAGTTTATGTGTTGTATTTAATTCTTTAAGATTAAGGAAAACAAAATGAAAAAGTTTAAGTATTTAAAAGTATTTTTTCTAGTATTGATGTTAATAGGACTTAGTGGTTTATTACTATGGAGAGATGATAATACTAGAGTTAAAAAGATAGTATCTAATGTAGGAGATTATCTAATATTAGATAATGATAGTTATAATATTAAAGAAGAGATTAAAGATTTAAATAATGACACAGTAGGGTGGTTAAAAATAGATGGAACTAGTATAAATTATCCAATAGTACAAGGTAATGATAATAAGTATTATTTAACACATGATTATAGTAAGAAAAAGAATAGTGCTGGTTGGATATTTATGGATTATAGAAATTCTATGAAAGATCAAAATATTGTTATTTATGGTCATCATCGTAAGGATGGAATTATGTTTGGTGATGTAGATAAATTAATGAAGAAGAAGTTCTATGATAATAATGATGGTAAGATTCTTTTAGTAATAAATGATGAAAATATTTATTACCAAATATTTAGTGTTTATAAAGCTGAATCTAACTCTAATTATAATCAAAGAAATTATGATGATTTTTCTCTGATGTTAGAAGAATTCAAGAATAGAAGTAGTATTAAATTTTCTAGTGATTTAGAGGGTGTAGAGCAAATAATTACCTTATCTACTTGCCATGATAATAACAAAGATAGATTGGTAGTTCATGCTTACAAATTAATGTAAAGGGGTTTAAAAACCTCTTTTAATATGTTATAATTTTTCATATAGTAGATGATTCGGAGGTGGTTCGATATTGTGCTAGTAAGAAGAGATTATTCTTTCTAGGATTAGCATTCTTTGTAGTGATGTGTATTTCTGGGATTTATTCGTTATCTAATGAAATAAATGATACAGAGACTACATTGTCTACAGGAGCTGTTGAAATTGAATTAAAAGAATATAACGGCAATGATGAACTGTTCTCAGAAGATGGAAAGTTAGTAATGCCGGGCGAGGAGATTTCATTAGTCCCAAGAGTTAATAATCTCGGTATTGAATGCTATTTAAGAGTTAAAATTACTTACACAATAGATAGTGAAGAGATAAATGAAATAGATTATATAAATGGTAATTATTCTTCTTGGAATAAAGAAGATGGTTATTACTATTACGATTCAGTTTTAGAAAAAAATGGATCCGTTGATTTATTTAATAATGTTTCAATACCTGATAATTTACTAAATGAATATCAAGGTAATGAAGTTAAAGTTAGAATAGTGGTGGAAGCTGTACAAGCCAAGAACTTTGATGGTAATTGGGATGAGGTAGAAATATTAGATAGTATTAATAAGACTTATGATATTGATGGCTCTGGTAGTTCTACTGTTATATATGTAAATGGTGCAGAAAACCATGTTAAAACTGATGATGGATTCTTTGATAGTTTAGGTGGTTTATTACCAGGAGATAGTGTTAGTGAAACAATAACTATCTTAAATAGTAGTAAAGACGAAAATAGTTATCTCTTAACAATCGATAATGATTTAAGTGATGACGAAAAGAAACTGCTAGAAAAATTCAAACTAGTTATTAAAGATAGTGATGGTAATGAAGTAGTAAGTACCGACTTGAGTGATGCTTCAGAACATCTGTTAGGTACTTTTGGAGCTAATAAGGGAGATACTTACACGATTGAAGTATTACTACCTAAAGAAGCTAATAACGAAGTTAGTAAGCTTCTAGCAAAATTAAAATGGAGTTTCTCATTAGAAGTTATTTCTCCTGGAGAAAATCCAAAGACATGGGATTTAAAATTTGACCTGTCATTAACATTGTTCTTATTTTCAGCTTTAGGACTTCTTATTGTTCTAATACTGGAAAGAAGATATAAAGAAGAAAATTAAAAAAAGAAAGAGGAAAAAATTATGAATAAGAAAAGAACAATAATCGCAGCTATAGTATTATTGCTAGTACTATTAGTTGGAGGAGCTATAGCATATTTTACAGATGAAACTGATCCTGTAACAAATACATTTACATTAGGTAAAGTTTCAATCACTTTAACTGAACCAAATTGGGTTACTACAGATTCTGATAATAATGGAGTTCCTGATGTAGCAGAAAAATTAGTGCCTGGAGATTCATTACTAAAGAACCCAACAGTTACTGTTGATGCAGATAGTAACGATGCATATGTATTCGTTAAAGTAGAAGTTCCATGTGTTGGAAGTAAAGAAGTATTTACTTATGATGTTACTGATACAAAATGGACAGTTATTCAAAATGGTGCATGTAGTTCAGAAACAGGAGCAGCTGTTAAAGTTTATGGTTATAGTGATGCTTTAGAAGCAGAAAAACATGTAACATTATTTGAAAGTGTTACTTTAGTTAACTTATCAAATGAAGAAGCTCAACAATTAGCTGGTAATATTGATATGCCTGTAAAAGCATTTGCTATTCAAGCTGATAACGTTGAAGGAGCAACTGCTGCTGTTTGGAATGCTAATTTTAATGATTAATAATTAGTATGAAGGTAATAAAAGGCTTAATTAACGTATTAACTACGTTAATTATTGTCGTTGGTGTAATATTCATCGGGCTTTACATTTGTGGCATTACACCATATGTTGTATTATCTGGTTCGATGGAACCAACGATTAAAACAGGAAGTTTATGCTTTATTAATAAGCATACAAAATATGAAAAAATAAAAGAAAAAGATATTATAGCTTTTAAAATGAGTAATGGTACTCTAGTTACCCATAGAATAATTAGTATTGCTGATGATGGTTTTGTTACTAAAGGAGATAACAACGATAATCAAGATGGTTTCTCTAAAAAAGACAAATACGTTGGTAAGAATATTTTCTGGATACCTAAAGTTGGTTATGTAGTTAAAGCTTTTCAAACTACAAAAGGTAAACTTATCTTAGGTACTTGTATAGTTTTATTAATTGCAGCTGGCTTCTTAATTGGTGATGATAAAAAGAAAGTTTCTAAAGATAAGGAACTTACTTTAGAGATTACTAATACTGATATTTTAAAAGGTAAAAAATTAAAAAAATAGAAGGAGATGATGAAATATGAAAAGACTAAATGTACTTGGTATTCTTTTGGTTGCTTGTATTTCATCATTTTTCTTTGTAAATAAAGTTGAAGCTTTGTTTAAGACTTCAACTGAATCAAAAGTAAATAGTTTTACTATTCAAGACAAAGGTTTCTATGTTGTTACACATAAACAAATGGATTTGAATGGTGAATATACAATTGTTGATTCTCCTAATGATGAAGGAGAAGCTTTACTTGGTACAACAATAGCTTTAAGTCCTAGAAGTTATACAGGTTTTAAACAACCTGATCTACAAACTATAGTTATTGGATTTGGTACTCAAGAAGTAACTTATCTTTATGAAAGAGAAATGTATTTACTGATTATCGAAAATGAAAATTATGTTACAACGAATACACCATCTGGACAATATTATTATGGTACAAATATTTATTTGTTAGCTGATGAGACTGATTCTCAAGGTAAAACATTTAAGAAATGGTCAGATGGCTCTATTGATAGAGGTCATACATTTGAAATGACTCAAGATGTAACTATTAAGCCAATATATGATGATCCATTTATTGTAGAGTTTGAAACTAATGGTGGTTCTCCAGCAATTCCTTCTAGGGATATAGATCCTGGAACATCAATTGGTAGTCTTCCAGTTGTAACTAGAGATGATTGTGAATTAAGTGAAGGAAGTTATGATGATCGTAATTGTACATATGCCTATAAATTCTTAGGATGGTATTTAGAACCAACATTTGAGACTCAAGTAAATGAAGATTATGTTCCAACTGAGAATGTTGTGTTATATGCTAAGTGGACAAAAGTATATTATCATGATGATGAAGAAGAGTTTAAAGGACATAATTTCCTTGATTCTGAAATAGCTTTATTTAGTGAAGAAAATGCTGGTAAAGACTTCATCGTTAGATTCACTTTAGATGAAATGAAGAATGGCCAAGGTGTTGGTGGAGAAAAACGTGCTGTGTTATTCTCTGACTTATATGAAAATGGACCAATATTCCCTGGTACAATGTTTAGATATGATTCAGATAACAAAATAAAAGACTTCCAAATTGTTGCCAATGTTAAGAATGTTAATAATACGTATGGTGGTAGATTAACAAGTACTGTCAGTGACTTTGAAGTTGGTATGACATTTGTCTTAATGCGTGAATCTGGTAAGTTATATTATAGTATTGATGGTGGAGAACACTTCATTAGATACAATGACTTTAGTGGATTTAATAGTTACTTTGATACTACAGCAACATTTGGTGGTGAGTATAATGCTGATAATACACCATATCGTTACTTTAAAGGTACAATGTCTAATATGACTGTTGAAATAATTGAACCTAAGACATATACTGTTCACTTTGATCCTAATGGTGGAACTGGTATGATGTTAGATCAAGAGTTCCCATTACATGGTTCAGCGCCATTAACTGCTAATAGTTATGAAAGACTAGCTTATATGTTTAGTCATTGGACAACTAATGCTGATGGTACTGGTGATAGATATGACAATGAGGAAGAAGTTGCTCAACTTGGGGCAGAAAATGAAGTAGTAACATTATATGCTCAATGGGTAGATGCACCACGTTATACTGTTCATTTTGATGCTAATGGTGGACAAGGAACAATGGATGATCAATTATTTATCTATAGTGTTGAACAAAATCTTACAACTTCAACATTAACTAAAGAAGGTTATGTATTTGGTAGTTGGAATACTTCTCCAGATGGTTCTGGTACTAGATATGAGAATGGTCAAGCTGTTAAGAACTTATCATCAACTGATGGAGGTGTAGTTACTCTATATGCTCAATATGTTAGAGCAAGTTATGTTCTTATGGGTGAAACAACATTCGATGGAGTAGATGATTACATAAATACTGGAATTAATATATTTGATGAAGATAATTATGATAGAGATTTTGATATTAGTTTCACAATTGTTGAAATTGGTCCTGCATTAAATCCTGTTAATGAAAACCAAACAACAGTTATGAATGCTAAAGATGAAACTAAGACTCCTGATGAAAACAAACGTGTTCCTGGATTTGCTACTCGTTTCGATTGGCAAAATACAAATAATATTCACTTTGTATCACATTGGGAGAATAATGAAAATCATGATTATACATTAGCTTCTACAAATGCACCAGTTGAAGTACTATATAAACGTAGAGGTGGTATTGTTACTGTTGAATATACATATAATGGTAGAACAGTAACTAAAGATGTATATAATCAAAATCTAGCTCAATTAGAACCTTATTCACCACTAAATATTGTATTTGGTGCTGCTCAAGATAAGGATCAGAATTATATTAGATTCTTCAATGGAACAATAGCAGATATTAGAGTTGAAGTATTTGATTAATAAATAAAAAGAAGGTTTAACCTTCTTTTTTTATGTAAAGTTATTATTTTAAGGTTTTAATTATTTTTATTAATGATATAATAAATATCAACTTGGAGAGATGCTTATGAAAGAGAAGATTAAAAATAAGTATGTTTATTGGGGCTTAACTGCTTTTTGTGTTTTAGCTGCTATAGTATTCTTTTTCTTCTGTTTATATAGATGGGTTAGAATTAAAGCATTAATAGTTAGAGTTTTTAATATCTTCTTACCATTTATATATGGTTTAGCTATAGCATATATTTTAAATCCAGTCGTTATATTCTTTGATAATAAAGTGTTTAGAAAACTATTAAAGAATTCTAAGAATAAAGAAAAAGTATCTAGATATTTGTCTTTAACAATGGCTTCTATTATATTTATTGGTATTTTAGTTGGTATCTTTAGTTTACTTGTTCCAACTATGATTAAGAGTTTTGAAACTTTAGCTAGTAATATTAATTTATATTTAAATGATAGTAAAATGTTTTTATTATCTTTCTCTAGTAATACTAAGTATGCTGAAATAATAGAATCTTTTTATGAAAATATTTCTAGTACTGTAGTAGGTTGGGTATCTACTGATAATTTGGAACATTTATTCTTAATTGTTAGAGAAGGAGTATTTAGTACTTTAAAGATTATTTATAACTTAGTAATAGGTTTTGTTATATCTATATATGTTTTATATGATAAAGAGAAATTTAAAGGTCAAATAAAAAAATTATTATATTCATTATTTAAAGAAGAAACTGTTGAAGGTATTTTAAATAGTGCTAGAAATACTGATAAGGTATTTGGTGATTTCTTTAATGCTAAGTTAATAGATTCTTTAATAGTAGGTATTATTTGTTTTATAGGTATGATTATCTTTAAAATGCCATATGCTACAATGATTTCTGTTATAGTTGGTGTTACTAATATTATTCCTTATTTTGGACCTTATATTGGTGCTGTACCTTCTGCATTGATTATTTTATTAGTTGATCCTTCTAAGTGTATTTGGTTCTTATTATTTGTCTTTGTATTACAACAATTTGATGGTAGTGTATTAGGACCTAAAATACTTGGTAGTAAGACTGGTTTAAGTAGTTTCTGGGTATTATTCTCATTATTAGTATTTGGAAGTATATTTGGTGTTGTAGGTATGATTATCGGGGTACCAATATTTTCAATTATTTATTCTATAGTTAATAATAAATTAAAGAAGAGATTAAAGGATAAGAATCTACCTGTAGATTCTAAAGATTATATAGAACCTAAAAAAGTTAAAAAGAAAATAAAAAAGATGCTAACGAGTTAGCACCTTTTTTTCTGTGTTATGATAAAGTCTTCTAATTAATTCTATTCCCTCTGAGCAGTATATTTCAGTCATTATGTGTATAGTTGGTTCGCTACTACCAATGTAACGAGGACAACTATCTATAATTGCTTTTAACTCTTCGTCTGAAGCTCCGTTTGCTTTAGCACTTAAAAGTTTTACAAATGTTTGTAATACAGCTGGTCCTCTTAATGTTGTAACATGATAAGCTATACATTGTTTCCAGGCATTTTGTTCTTCTTGTACTATTAAGTCTTTTGATATTGCGTAGAAATCTTTTGCTAATTCTCTTCTTTTTAGAATATTCATATTTCATTCCCCCCTTATCATAAGAGCAATGAAAAAACTCTTATGAATTTATATTCATAAGAGTCTTGTTCGATTAAGTTTAATCCGGTATTCGTGTTGACGAATTAAACCATATCTCTATGGGAACTACTCCCTCTTAAGTATCTTAATTATATCATTTTTTGAGCATTTTTTCAATTTTAGCTTGGTATTCTAATACTGTTTTTTCTTCGTCTCTATCGCTTATAAAACAGTGAATAGCAGGTAGGTTACGATACTTTTCATCGTAGTCCATTCCATAACCAATTACGAAAAGGTTAGGGATAGTAAAACCAGAATAATCAGGTGTCATTTTTACTACTCTTCGATCTGGTTTATCTAATAATGTACATATTTTTAAACTAGCAGGTTTTTCTCCTTTTAGATAATCTACTAAATATGATAGGGTTCTACCAGTATCTATTATATCTTCTACTATTAAGATATGTTTACCAGTTACTGGTTCATCTAAATCTAGTTTCATTTTTATTACACCTGTACTATTAGTTCCTTCGTAACTAGATAATCTCATACATTCGACGATAACATTTTTTCTTAAGTATTTAGTTAAGTCAGCAGTAAAGTAGATTGATCCTTTTAGTAGACAGATTACTGTTAGATCCTTTCCTTTATAGTCGTTTTCAATTTGTTTTGCAAGTTCTTTAATTCTTCGTTGGAGCATTGATTTAGTAATTAATACTTTTTTCTTTTTCATAAATCCTCCATTAAAAAAAGATATATAAATTATATCATTTTAGTGATGCTTTTTAAAGATGGTTGTGATATAATTTAGGTGAAAAATAAAGATAGTCATATATGTTCGAAAATATGGTTCGAATGTTTCTACCTATTCACCGTGAATGAATAGACTATGACTTGATGTTATGCTACTTAGATACCCATAGTCTACAGAATTTTTGTAGGCTTTTTTATTTTTCAAAAAATATTTTATGGAGGTGTGTTTGTGGCTAGACAAACGAAAAAAGAAGTCGGTAAATTTGATGCCTTTTTCGAGATTACTAAAAGAAAATCGACAAAAAGAATTGAAATAGTAGCCGGCTTAACAACATTCTTGGCGATGGCTTATATTTTGATCGTCAATCCAAATAATATCTTGTGGGGAGGCACAGCGGATCCTAGATTCTCTAGCGTATTTATTGCTACTGCGTTAGGTGCATTTATAGGTACGTTGTTGATGGCATTACTTGCTAAAATGCCACTTGCTCAAGCACCAGGTATGGGTCTTAATGCGACTGTTGGAACAATAGTAGGAGGTGCACTTGGTATTGCTTACTCATATGGTAATGCAATGGCATTAGTATTTGTAAGTGGTATTATTTTCTTACTATTATCTATTATTCCTTGTGGAAGAAACAAGGATGGTAAATTAATCTCTTTAAGAGAGAAAATCTTTGAAGGAGTACCAAAAGCAGTACGTACAAGTATTTCTGTTGGTATTGGTTTATTTATTGCATTTATAGGATTACAAAATGCACATATTATAGTAGATAATCAATTTACTTTAATTCAATTAGTAGATTTTAATAATAAAGCAGCATGGGCTGCAGGGGGAGTAGCAAGATTTGCTACAGTAGCACTTTTTGGTTTAATTGTTATTGGTGTACTAGAACATAATAAAGTTAAAGGTTCTGTTATTTGGGGTATGTTAGCAGCTACTTTATTAGCTATTCCTTTAGGAGTTGCTGATACTTCAATTTTAGCTGGTAAGGTTGATGGAATTAGTTGGAAATTCTGGGAGAATATTGCTAACTTCTTCAAAGGTGGAGAAAACTCAGTATTCTTAGCATTATTCCATGGAGGATTTAATTTCCCTAAAGGAGCAGCAATGACTTCTATTATGTTAGTTGTTTCATTCTGTATGATTGATATGTTTGATACAATGGGAACTGTAGTAGGTTGCTGTAAGAATGCTAAATTAATGGATGAAGATGATAAACCTATTAATTATGGTCAAATGATGTATTCAGATAGTATTGCTACTGTTGCTGGTTCTGTTTTAGGTACTAGTACAGTTACTACATTTGTTGAATCAGGAGCTGGTGTTGCTGCTGGTGGTAAAACTGGTTTAACTGCTTTAACAACTGCAATATTATTCTTATTATCAATTTTCTTATTACCATTATTTGCATTTATACCATCTGCTGCTGCAGCAAGTGCATTAATCTATGTTGGTGTATTAATGATGAAAAATGTTGTTGATATTGATTTTGATAATGTTAAACAATCAATTCCTGCATTTGTAACTATTATTACAATGGTACTTGCATATTCAATTACTGATGGTATTGGAATGGGAATTATTTCATTCGTAGTATTAGATTTAATTATTTGGTTAATTGATTTAATAAGAGGCAAGAAAGCTAAATTAGAGATTACTTGGGTAACTTTAATAATATTTATTCTATTCCTAGTTTACTTCTTAGTGCCAACAGTTATATAAAAGATGTTAAAAACATCTTTTTTTATGGTATAATTTAATAGATAGGTGGTGTTAGGATGAAAAAAAGAAAAGATTGCGAATGCAAAGAATGCGAATGTAATGAAGTTCCAACAACTTGTGTAGCTCCTGATGCTAAGGATGCTAAGAAAAAGAAAGTTGGTATTATTGTTGGAATTGGTGCTGGTTTAGCTGCAGTTGGTGCAGCAGTAGCTGGTATATTTATTTCTAAAAAGAAAAAAGAATTTAAAGAAGAGGACGAATAAAAGAGTGATTTTTAATCACTTTTTTTATATACTATAAATAGTA
>JAFPMR010000102.1 GCA_017411235.1 Bacilli bacterium
CATCATTCTCATAAATTGGGGCTGGATTTGGACTTTTATTTATTGTAATTTTTAAGTTGTATAATGTTCCTGAGAATAAATCATCACCAGGTCTGTTAGATTTACCTATAAAATTACTTCTTCTAATAACATTTGATATACCACCATAATTAAATGTATCTGTTGATACAATTATATCATCACAATATAAGTTTAGCTCATAATTTTTACCAGTATCTCTAACATCATATTTCCATTTGTGTTTTTCTAAAAGGTTAATGCTTCCTTCTGTAATATTAGTTCTCTTCTTAGATATACCATAACTTTCAAATGTTATGTTGTTTGTACTATCTAATTTACCACAATTTATACTACATTTTAAATCCCCTAAACTTCCTGTGTTATAATCAGAAGCTAAATCTATTATTTTAGATACTTGTTCTACATTAGAAAACTTACCTTCAAATTCTATAGAATAGCCATTTGAAAATGGAATATTAGAACTCAATAATGGTAAAGCTATATAACCGTTTTTACCATCGAATTTTATAGCATCTTCTACAACCCAGTCTACAGTTCCTATAATGTTACCTGTTAATGAATTTCCTGATTTATCTGTAATATAAGTTCCTTTACCTGCATCAAAGTCATAGTCAATTATTCTTCTATTATCAGCTAGTAATAGTTTAAAGTCTGTAATATACCCAGTAATACCTAATCCTAGAATTGAACTATCTCTGTTAGCATTTACGATTGCGTCTTGTGGAACAGTGGTCTGACCAAATATTTCGCCATCCACAAGTATTATGACTGTATAAACATTATTAGTTTTGTTATAATCTACTTCTATATTGTGTTCTCCTAACAATGACATTTGACTGTTAATAGTTGCAGCAAATTCAGTATATTCACTATTACAAATAACATCCACACTGTTTGCACTATTCAGTTTTATTGCTAGGTTTTTATAACTTAGATTTAACATCTGTTCTAGAACAACATTGTAACTTCCACTTACTGAGAATGTGTGCCATGTGGTTTCTTGTACATTTTTACTAAGTGGTAGTGTGAAATTAAATGCATCTATTTCTACATTCTCTTGGTATGTACTACCTATAGTCGCTCTTATGTTCCATCTAGCATCAATAGAAATTGTTGGTTGTCCATTATAACTTATATCTTGTGTTTGTTGACCACCACTGTAGTCTTTAGCACCATTACCATCATTATTAATAACTGGAGTTCTATGGTTGTGTTGTGTTCCATTTATAAATGCATATAAATCTCTATCATTTATGTACAATGATCCGTAGTTAGCACAATGACCATAAGGAGTATAAGTTATTCTACACCCTGTATCAGTAGCAACAGCTGTACCTACAATTCTTATACCATATAGATTAGAAAATTGAGAATTCTTTGTTACATCAAATGAAGTATTAGCACCTTTTTCTCTTCTAGTTCTATAAGTTGGATATGAACTAGATACTGTAAGTTTCCAGTTGTGATTATATTGTGTATCACCTTGATTTATTACAAAAGAACCTGTCTTAACTTCTTTACTTAATGTTGAACCTAAGTCAAAAGTAAAATTAGTTTCGTTTATTAGATTTGTATTAGTTGTACTGTCTTTTAATGAGAACTTACCACTTTGACTACCATTTACGCTTGTTGAACTTCTATAGTACTTTAATGTATAGTTTACTGTAACAGTTTTATTTATATTATCTGGAGTTGTCCTACAAATTAAATCTGCCTTATAACCATTAGCCCAATTAGTTGATATAGTAAATGTTTGAGGAGTAGCTTGACCTGTAGCAGTTGCTTGTTTTAAATTATATAAATAAGCATCATTTATACTATCAATGTCGGTATTTGCTAAAACTTTAAATCCATTTTTAAGGTTAAAATCAGATCTAATTACACCAGTTTTTATATAGTTATTATTTCCATCAAGGTTGACACCAACACCAGGTTTTATAATCATATTTCCTACTGTTTTAGCATCATGACCGTTTCCTGAGGCATCTTCTACTACACCATTTTCTGTATCTCCAAAGTTATATTCTAAAAGTGTTTCTTCTACAGAATAATCTTCTTTTTGAGGAACAGTACAATAGGCTTCAATAGCACCATCTACCATAAACATAAATGTTGGTTTTTCTGGAAATCTCATCTCAGTAAATGCTTTTAAGTCATAATTATATACTAAAACATCTAAGTTCTTAAGTGCAGCAATATCTCCTTGTTCGTAAGCTGTATTGAAAAATAACATATACTTATCTTTGTATCTTATAGCATAAGAGTGTTCACTAATACCATTGTATCTAACAGCTGGATCAGTTAATTCTCCCAAGTACATTGTAACATTTGATGTAAGACTTTTTACTTTTGTATCTATTTCTTTAACATTCTCAAATGTAATACTATTAGAACTATTACCATAAGCAGCACTAGAAATTAATTGATAAATACCTCTAGAACTTGCAAAGTATAATACATTCTCTATTGGAACTATTGTATTTGGAGCATGGCAACCAATACTTAAGTTTAATGGAACTACTTGGAAATCTGCATCTCCAAAAGCATTTGACATCTTGTATATTCTAAACTTAGTAAATATTACATAGACATTTCTAAAGAATATTATTTTTGTTATTTTATCTGTGGGCTCTATTGGTAATGAAACATAGTTATAGTTTGGTACATAGTTGAAATTATTTAATTCACTAAACCATATTGTATCATCTTTGAAATATACAGCTCTATTGTACATTTCTAACATTTCATACTCACCAATGTTAAGGTTTGTTACAGGCTTAATTTCTGGATCTACAGCACCTACATCATAGTAGTCATAGTAGTCATTAATAGTTGCACCAGTTTTAGTTATTTTTATTTCAACATTACTTGTAGGAGTAGTTGTAAATGTTACATCATAACATTTTAATCCAGTTGTACTATAAGTTGAGTTTACAGTAACACTAGCACTTCTTTCATATTCTCCTTCTTTGAATGTTATATCAAAACCACTATCTGAACCAGTATATAATACATTAATTCTAAACTTACCTACACTAGGAATTACAGTTGTAGGTTTGTTATCAGTTGTTGTTAAATAAATACCTTGAATACTGTCTGTAGATAGTCCTTGATAATCTACCCAATGTAGTGGATCGTCACCTAGAACATTGAAACCTACTTTTCTAATTTCCATTGGACTTGGTTTATAAGCATTGTTTGGCGCAGAACCTATATTAGAACCAAAGTAAGAGAATGTATCATTAGTTCTATCAAAACAAACAAGACCTTTATTATTATTTGTGAAATATATTTTGTCAAAGAACTCTATTGTATTAATATTTGTTAAGTTTCTATCCCACTTGAATACAACTGGTAGTTCTTGTATGTCCTCAGTAAGTACTATTGTTTCTGTATCTGTAGGCTCTCCTTCTTGATCATATTCCAATTCTGGAAGAGTACAAGAGTATAACCACGATTTAGATTTATTAGTTTGATTATTTGTAGTTATAAATAATAGTTTAAATGAGTTATTTTGAGCACCATATAGTTCTTGATATTTTCTATAAGCATTATCACCTGTAAATGCTGATAAATTTCTAAAACAGTTGTTATCATTTATTAATAATTTCATATAAACTATGTTATCATTATAATCTTCTGGATTTGGGTTTTCTTCTGTCTTATTTTTAACTTCTGGAGTTTCACTAAATTTAGCGAAAATCTGTGAAACAGCATTAAGTTTACCAAATCCCATTCGTTTATATAGAGAACCTCTTTTATCCATATTAAAGTTAACTATTGACTTAAATTCATTATCTGCACTACCATCATCACTAAAATCCGTATTAATACCACCATCTAATTGGTCTATAAGATAAAACAACTTATTCTCAGAGTTTCCTCTATATGTTTGGTATTTTCCCATTTTTATTCACCTACTTTCTAGTACGAGCCACCATTACCATTACTTCCAAAAAATCCCATATTTATAGCATTAGATGTATCTATACCGTAAACTCCACCATAACCTATAGAATTTATATATTCTCCAGAAAGACCATTTTCTGTATCTCCCTGTTCATAGGCTTCAACTAGAGAACCTATATTGTCTTTAAAAGTATTAAGTGCTTTGTAAAATTCATCAAGATATAAATTTGCTTCTGATAAAGAACTATCATTCATCTTTATACCATAAGATAAATATGGACTTATCATATCGTATTGCCAAACAGCTGGAATTGCTGTATATTCCGTTGTTGTATCAGTATAAAATGGAAATAAGGTCTTACATTCTGCATTAATTCTAGAAATTGCTCTATTTGCAATACTTACTATCTGTTCTACAGAAAAGTTTTCATCTGTAAAAATTGCAGAATTGTCCATAATCTTTGCTAATGTCATATAATCACCTTCTTTATAATAATTATAACATAAAAAAAGTTTATAGTAAACAATACTATAAACTAAAACTATGCTTCTCTTCTGTCTTCTATTACTTCTTTTGGAGTATTGCTCTCTGATACTTCATGTATTTTTTCCATAATTTTATTGTAAATAAATTCTGGGAATTCTTGTGTTGAACCATCAAATTTAATTGTTACAGGTACAGCATTATAAAGGAATGTATATACCTTACCAAAAAATTGAGAATATATTTTATCTCCTCTAAACTTAACGACTTTATCTTTCTTACACTTACTCAACATAAAGTTCATTTTTTCTTTTATGTAAATTTTTTCTGCTTCTTTCATGCTTAGTTCACTATTAGCATCTATTGCAGCTTTAAGAGCAGCAGTAGCAGCAGCATTTTTAAGAGCATCATCTGCTTTTTTAACATTTTTATTTGTTTCTTTTGTATTAGACTTTTGACTTTCTTTTTTAGGTTTTTCAGGCTCAGTACCTAAACCTAGATCTTTATCAGTTAATTCTGGTTTGTTATTTTCTAAATTTTCCATATTCCATTTCTCCTTCTATTCTATTATATCAATTAATTTGATAATTGTAAACCCCTCTGGTTGCTCTAATTTATAATTAGTTAAATACATAGCTCTTTCGTAATCTGTATACCATTTATCTCCTTTTTTTCTAAATACATTGTATTCATAGTCTTGGAAACCCCATTGGTAAGCACATTGAACATGAACTTTTTTATCCTCTCTGATATTTTCTTGTTCTCCACCTAATAATTCCTTCCATTGTTTATCAGAATTTTTAACTTTATAATCGAACTTTGGTATGTTATTATAGATTTTATTAACATCAATATTTGACATATCCATATTAAATATATAGCCTGTTTTACCATCTACTACACCATTTTCTATAGCAGCATCAAAATTAGTTGCTAGAACTGGCGTACCAAGACTTAGGCTCTCCTTAACAGCAAGACAGTCTGCTTCTGTTTTTGAAAATTGTGCAAGATAATCTGCTTCTGCAATATAGTTAGATATATTAAGTTCACTAGGCATAAATACAAATCCCTTAATATCTGGTTTTATATCTGTATTATTTGTAAATACTAACCATATAAATGGTATATTTTCTTCTATAAGTTTTCTAGCAAATATCTTCATCTTTTCATAAATAGAACCTTTATCCTCAGCAATTCTAGTAGCACTAATAATTTTAAGAACCTTTCTAGGCTTTTCTAAATAAACTGGATTGTACATTATTTCAGGCATAGTACCAGTAAGTTTATGAAAGTCATTAGCAGCCGTTTGACTAACAGCTATATATCTATTTATCAATGGGTTTGTTTTAAATGACTTAGTATGATATGCGATTGAATAACAAGCATGAACAAACTGTATTCTTTCTTTACTTGCATCAAAACATATTATATCACTATCAGGCATATTAATACAAAATATTGCAATATCACATTTTACAGATTGGTTATAGAACTTTCTTACCTTTACCAAATCCCTAAGTCTATCAATTTGTTTTTCATCACCAGTCTTATAATAAACTGTAATATCTCTATTTTTACCATACAGTTTACTAATATAATACATCCAGCTCTCAACACCACCAATATTATTGAAGTGTGGTATGTAAAATACTATCTTCATAATTCCATCTCCTTAGTATAATTATACAATAAAAAAGACTATATATCAATATAGTCTTTATGTTATTAAGCACCACTAACTTCAGATTGAGAAGCAGCTTGACCAGCAACATCATCTGACCAATCGTCAACATAAACATCAAATCCAGATGCAGAGTAAACTCTTGTAATTGAAACTGGGTCTGTTACTTTAGCACCAGTCCACATTTTATAACCAAATGTAGCTTTTTGTCCTAGTGGATCGGCTTTATCAGCTGTAAATCCTGTATCATAGAACTTAACATTTCCATTTCCTAATTTAATAATCATATAAGGGTCTTTACCTAAAACATAAGAAGTGTATATATTTATTTCACTTGAGTTTTTAGCAACTGGACAAATTAAACTATCCATAAAATGCATTCCGTATGCTTTATATTTAGCTAAAGTTCCTTGTTTAATAGGAGTATTTTCACCACCAGGTACTAACAATTTCTTTTCTAGAACTGGATCATCTAGTAAGTCATTCATTACATTTGGATGCATAACAACAGCGAAATCTCCACCAAATCTTCTATGTCCTGTTCTATTGTGATTAGTCATAGATAATGAAACAACCCTAAGGTCTTTAAGTGTTAAAACATCACTAGCATCAAGATCATTTACACCAGTGTTTCCAACACCTACAAAATATTCAGAAGCATCTGAAAAACTTTCAATTATGTTTCTTTCACGAACTTCTGCTGCGTGTCTTGATAATTCAGGTTGATAAATTGTTTTAATGTTATCAAAGTGAACATCAGCAGCAACATCTGTTTCTTCTAGAATAACACCATATTGGTTAACAGCACCACTAACTTTGTGTGCTTCTACTTTTAATGCAGTTGGAGCAACTCCTTCTGTTAATCTATGTTTTCCTTCACTATCGTATGGAAGGTGGTTGTATCTACGAGCAGTAAATGTTTTAGTACCTTCATGTAAAGGTATTGAAACCTCTGTACCTAACTCACTAAATACAAAATTTGATTTTTCTAATTTGATCATTTCTAATATTCTTCTTGACCAATATTCGTCTTGGCTTATACCATTTCTTTGTAATACAGCCAATGTATTATTTGCAGCAGCCATATTTACACCTAACCTTTCTTATTCCCTAATTGTAAAAATTATCGGCTTTATACTGTTTCATTTCTTTAGCAATTAATTCATCTAAAGATAAACTATCACTAGAAGCTGAACCAGTATGCTTATCATCGCTAAGACTGTCTAATTTTTCCATCTTATCAATTTGTGTTTGTTTAGACATCTCTGCAATTTTATCTGATAATATACCTTTAATAAGAATTTCTGGATTTGGAATTTCTAGTAAAGTGTCTACAGAAAAACCAGCTTCTTCTAATTTATTAAAGATTTCATTTCTTCCATCTTCTCCTAAATTATAATCAACTACAGCTTTATCTACAGCACTCTTGAAATTAGCAGCTTTATTAACAAGTTCAGTTTCCTTTTGTTTTTGCTCCAACTCAGCAATTCTTCTATTACTTTCTTGTAACTGAGCATAAAGTACAGGATCTAAACCTTTGTTTTTTGCTTCTTGTTCAATTCTTGCTTTTTCATAATCTTCTTGGAATTTCTTTACATCAGTATAACCATACTGAGCAGCCATTCTACTTAAAAATTCGCTTTCCTCATTTTTCTGATTTAATTGATTTTTTAAATCTGAATTTTCTTTTCTAATCTTACTAAATGCAAATTCTTTTTTATCATCTGCACTAGGCTTACTATCAGAATTTTGTGTTTCTGTTTCTTCATTAGTAGTTTCTTTTTCGTTACCATCATCTTCAATGTTTTCATTCATCTCAGGACTTAGATTTTCATCTTCTTCTGTGTCTGAACTAGTTACATCTCCATCTGTTTCTTCGTTATCTACATCTACACTAGGAGTATCAGTGATATTAAACTGACTATCTAACATAGCATCAATATCTTCTACAGTATTCAACTCATTGTTCATATTTATCTTCCCTTCTTCACATAATTATTTTAACTCGCTATGGTACGAGTTCTAAATATGACTAATCTGAAATATTCCTATCTCATCAACAACATTATACAATAAAAATTTAAAAATGTAAACAATAAATTGAAAAAAGCATATTTCTATGCTTCTTTTGGTATTTCCATCTGATTTAACATTGTTGTTTCTGGACCTTCTAATTGTTGTGCTAGAGCATTTGTATCAGCCTGTCCTTGTGGTGTAGCCATTAATGTTTCTGTAGCAGCGTCCATTTGTTGGTTAGCTTGTTCAATTTGTTGTTGTGTTGCTTGTTCTATAAATTGTAAAACTTCTTGAACAGCTGGAGTATCTTTTTGATTTGCAATAATCTCTGCCATAGCTTGTTGTAATAATTCTGGATCTACTCCTACTTCCATTCCTGATTGATATAATTGTGTAATTGCATCTGCTTTAGTTTCTGCATCTTGGAATGTTAATGTGTTATATCTAGCAATTATTTCATCTTTTCTTTCAATATCAGAATTCTTTATGATATCACTAACTGTAACTGTTTTAACTGGGGCATCATATTGTCTTTCTAATTGGAAGATTTCTAACAATAAATCTTTTTGTTTTTCTCTATTGTATGGTGTCTTTGTTTCTAATTCTATGTAATAGTTATAATTAGTCCTGTCCTTCATAGCTTCTTCATCTGGAAGTTTTACTGTTGTAAACTTATATTTACCATCTGGTTGTTTACCATCATTATATGATAATTCCTCACCAGCATAAGTCCTCTTAATATACTCAATTAATATTTCAGTAACATCTTCTACAAATTCTTTTATATTAGATAATACTTTGTTTTCTATTATTGTTGCTCTACTAATTGCACTATCTGTACCACTCTTTGTATTACCAGCTGTACCTACATTTCCTAGGAATTGTTGTGTATTTCCTGTTATCTTATCAATTTGCGTAATGTAGTCATTCTTAATATTTAATGTTTCTTGTTTTATTTGAGGTGGAACTACTGGTTTAATTGCATTGTCTAAGTTACCATCAACAGCATAAACTACACCTGGAGCACCATTAGCCTTAGCAACTACTTTAGGATCAACTCCACAGCCTTTTCTAACCATCATACTAGGAGCAGCATAAGCAATAGCAGTGTTTGTTACAGCACTTTCTATGGATGTTACAGCCTTTTGTAAAGACAAAACATCATCCATTAATGATAATCCATAACAACTTTGTGCAGCTTTCTTCCATCTTATTTGAGCTATAGGGAATATTGGAAATTTCATTTCGTTTTCTTCAACAATAATTCCACTTACTAAAACAACTTTAGAAAGCTTTCCACCTTTCTTCTTTCCATAATAAGTTATTACAGTTTTTACATCTTCTTGTTCAGTAGTATAGTCATTATCATAATAAACTTCTCCTCTATCTTCTGGAGTATAATTATCTGCAATAGCTTCTATATTTTTCAACTTTGGATATTTTTCTTCCAATTCTTCTTTACTTATTCTATCAGTAACAAAAATATATCTTGCTTTTTTAAGACTTCTTGCATTAGGATCTATATAAATTCTAGCAGGTTCAATACTATATGCTTCTAATTTACCTAAAACCTTTTTACCTTTTGTTCCTACTGTTCCATTTTTATCTAGAACTATGTGACAATATCCTTCTCTGACAACAGCACAAGTACTTATACATTCACGCACAATGTCATCCATGTTAAGTCTTTTCCATTCTCTTTTATAAACCTCGGAAAGTTTATCCACATTTTCTACATCTTCTACTCCTAAAGGTAAAAGTTCTCCAATATAATCATTTGCTAATAATGATGCAACACGATTATCTATAGCAACTGATGCATAAGGAGTATTCATGTTTACTACCCATGGAGTATCATTTTTAAATTTTTTCAATAAATGCTGGTTTCCTTGATAGAAAGCCATATTTTCAGCATAAGCATCTTTTCTAGAACTATTAAATGTTTTAGCCTTTTCAAATTTAGCTAAATATGGTTTTGCTTTATCAAGCTCATCAGACATATTTATTATTTTTGGTTCTTTTTCTTCCATTATTATTCACCATCCTTATTGATATATTCTTTTACATAATCTGGAGTACCATCTAAGTAAACTCCAGTTCCTAATGAACCAGTTTCTAGTTCATGTATTCTCTTTTCTAGCTCATTAATTGTTAATGTAAGTTTATCAACTTTTTCAGTTAATTCCTTTATTTTATCTTCCATAATAACACCTCCTAATCAAGATTATACATACCTATACCATAAGCTCCACCTTCACCATCAGACAAAAGGTCACTTATATCTGTATCAGGTTTAAGTCTATTTATTAATGTATCCTTATTTAAAACAAGTTCAAGTCTGTCTGTACTATAACATTCCTTGAAGTCTAATGGTAAACCCATACACAAATACCTTAATGCATCCATCAAGTGGTTATTTCTATCTACTGGGTCATCTGATTGGATACCATCTTTATCGGTTTTCCAAACATATTTACCAGCTTCTTCTTTAAGATTAACACAACTTGTAAAGAATTTAAGTTTTCC
>JAFPMR010000012.1 GCA_017411235.1 Bacilli bacterium
GAAATACCACTGAATCGTTCTGTTACAAATAATTCTTCAGGCAGATTGTCTATTACATTAATTAATTCTTCATTAGTCATGATATTTCCTTAAAACCAAGTATTTTAAAATAGTTAACTATTTCACCTATTGCTCTGCCTATATAACTGCCATTTATACTAAAGGTAGGTACATTATTCAGGTTTAAATAAATGATAATAAATGTATAACAGTTATTTAAATAGATATATACTGTAATGGTATTATCTTTATGATATGTAACTATGTCTTTAATTTTATCTTTTATAGTATCTAAAGGCATACCATCAATATATGCTTTAGCTAATTCATCTAACATCTTAATGTTATCCATAAGCCTAATTTAGAGTCAATTATATGTCCCTGAGGTTTTATTAAACCAAGAATAATAAAATAATTCCTTAGTAAATCACATGGTTTATATATTTCATCTTTACAATACTCACGTAATGCATTGTAGTCATCTCTAGTTTCTGCATCTATTAGTTTATCAATACTTATTTGAATAGACCCTCTAGGGTATATAGTGTATTTAATAGTAAAAGTATATTTCTTCCCTATTGCCTTATAAGATACTCTTACAGGTATTTGATATGTTTTTACTCTTCTCATCTGTATTTGGCTTTTTAGTAATTGAAATGTAGCCTTAGAATTATTTAACCCAAGGAATAATTCCCTGGGTATATTTAGATTATTCATACTAATACCCTATTTGTTTAAATCCTAATAACTGTAAATATGCTGCTACTGCATTCATTTTATCTTTAATAGTGTTTATTTCCAAATCACTTCCATTTATATTAGTACAATAACTAAACTCAAAGTTAGTATTATTGAGTATTACAGATACCCAGATACTCTGTTCATAACCCATTTTTTCTTTAAAATTATAGTAGATAATCCAACCAGTATTTATGAAAGTACAGGTTTTAGTTCTTGGTTTAATTACAATATCTTTTAAATTATCCAGATTTACTTCAACTAATTCTTTTGGTAATTCCATAATTAACTCCTAATACGCATTATACAACCTCGAAGAGGTCAGGAAATATTTATTAAATTTTAATAAAAATATATTGATTTATTCAGTAGGGCATTAGAAGAATAAAACCTGTAGTTAGACACAGTGGAATGAGTTAGCTACAGGTTTTTGTTTAAGAGCACAGAAAGGAGTATATCATACATGAGTGATGTTGAACATACTTATGTTGATACAAATAATGGATTTGGTGGTTTAAGATTATACAATGGAAGATAAGTTAGATGAGCTGTTAGCTCATATTAAAGAGAATACTACATTCCTCTATCCAAAGGATATATCAAATGAATCTTTGATGCAAAATCTAATGGATAGAGGATTTCAATTTTTAACTAAACCAAAAGACCAAAATATAGTAGATTTATGTACATTGGCTTTAGTGTTATACCTTAGAAAAACTAACTAATAATTAGTTAATCCATATTTTTATAAATTTTAGATACTAAGAACATATCTATAATCCATAAAGAAAAGAACCAAATTAACTTATACAAAGGGTCTATATCTAATAATAAAATCAATGCAAAGTTAATAACTGTAATCCATATCATATTATATTCTCCAGTGTGATGTAGATCACACTAGAAATAACCTATACTTAATATGTCAAGATAAGGATATTAACCTGTTTAAATACCATCTAGCCTTTTGTAGGTCCTCTAAGCCATTCTTATGCTTATATCTCCATAGGTACTTAATCACATTACCATATAAAAACCCTTCTGCACCTTGTAGGTCATTCTGCTTGGCTAATTCCTCAATTACATCAATACACTCAAATTTACCAAATGTATAATGGTCTGGTTTATCTACATTATTAGTCATTGGTTTCCTCCTAATTAAGCATGCATAGCAAAAAGTGTTTTATAACCATATGATTTAAAATAAGCTTTAAGTGCTTTTCTAACCCTGTTAATAGGTGTTCTAACAGAGTAGTCATAGTTGTCAGTAACTAGTACTTCATGCTTATTTGTACTTATTATTCTAATACGTAATGAAAATGGTCTTTTAGCGTGACCATATACTATAGTCATATCATTCTTTCTTTCATTAATTACAGGAAATTCCATATCAAATCCTTTAACATATAGGCATTCCTGTGGGATATGTTCTAACATTCCTGGAAGTACTGTATTATTGCCAGTCGTCATTTTTAAAATCCTCTATCATTGTTACTATTAATTGCCATATTATAATAGTAAGTGCTATTACAGCTAATAGTCCTATCCAACATGCTGATATAAATATAAGCCAATGAGCTATTTCACACATTAATGAACCACACATTTAAATCACCATTAATAAAGCAAAAAATAGAATAATAATTAGTAATTCTTTCATTGTTTACACCACTCCAATAACGAGTTATATCTAACAGCTAGTTGGTCACATTCGTTTCCGATAGCCATACTTTCTTTAACCTTTCTGAGTAGATCGGTTTCTGTGTAACATCTAGTATTGGATTTAGGCTTGGTTTCTTTGGACACTCTTGTACTGCTTGTATCGGTGTGCTGCAAGCAGTCAGGCACGAAAGTATTAGAAAGAGTATTACCAGCAATAAGAACCTTATCATACTCTTCTTTAAGAAGTTGTATCTTATCTTGGTAATCTTGGATAATCCCATTTTCTTTCTCCTTATACATTCTCTCTTGGTTTAATATAGCTTTTAAGTTACTGGTTTGTAGCTGGTTTAAAGTAGCTCTATATTCATCAGATGCATTTGTATAACCTCTATAGTATGCAAATACCCCTACTGCTAAATATGAGCATATAC
>JAFPMR010000103.1 GCA_017411235.1 Bacilli bacterium
ATCAAGATCGTAAGAGACCTGAGAATGTAACTGTTAAGTTATTAGCTGATAATGTAGAAATTGCATCATTCGTATTAAGCGATGAAAATGATTGGACTGCTACTAAAGATGGACTTCCTAAATATAAGAAAGTTATGGAAGGCGAAATTGTTAGAAAAGAAGAAATTAAGTATACATGGACTGAAGTATTATCTGAAGAAGCAGTAAATAATAAGTACACATTAAAGAGCAATACTGTTTCTGAAGATGATGAAACATTAACAATTCTTGTTAACTCAAGAGATGTTGATGAAACATCAGCAACTGTTGTTAAAGTCTGGAAAGATGATAGCAATAGAGATGGTAAACGTCCAGAAAAATTAAAAGTTTACTTAAATGGCGAAGAAAAAGTATTAACAGCTGAAAATGGATGGACAATGACTATTGATCATTTACCTGTTAATAAAGATGGAAAACCAATTACTTATACTTGGACAGAAGAAGCTGTTTCAGGATATACAAGTGATAATGGTGTTGTAGAAGGTACTATTACAACATTTACTAATAGTAAACCTAATGAAACTGTAGATGTTGCAGTTAAGAAAGTTTGGGTAGATGGAAGTAATAGAGACTTATCAAGACCTCAAAATGTAACATTGCAATTATATGCATATGGTGAAAAATATGGAGATCCTGTAACATTTAATGGTACTGGTGATGAATGGACATATTCATTCGGTAAGTTAAATAAGAATGAAAATGGTAAAGTTATTGAATATACAGTTAAAGAAGAAAATGTTCCTGCTGGTTATACTAAAGCAGAAGATGGATTAACTGTTACAAATACTCGTCCTACTGAAAAGACTAGTGTTACCGTTTCAAAACAATGGGTAGATGGTGGTAATAGAGACTTATCAAGACCTAATAAATTAACAGTAACATTAAAAGATGGCGAAACTGTTGTTGCAACACATGATTTAGTTGCAAAAGAAGATTGGACATATACATTTACTGGACTAGAAAAGAATAGAAATGGAAAACCAATCGCATATGATGTAGTTGAAGAATCTGTTCCTGGTTATACACCAGAAAAAGTTGGAGATTATACAACAGGAATTAGATTTACAAATACTTATAAAGCAGAAGAAGTAAACTTCAGTGGTATTAAAGAATGGCGCGATGGAAATGACCAAGATGGTATAAGACCTGATAGTGTTACAGTTCTATTAATGGCTGGTGAAGGTGAAGATCAAGAAGAAGTAGCAAGAACATATGCTACAGTAGATAATAATTGGTCATATTCATTTACTGGTATTCCTAAGAATGATAATGGTGTAGCTATTAAATATAGTATTAAAGAATTACCTGTTGATGGTTATGAAACTACTTATGAAGGTAGTACAATAGTTAATACTCATACTACTGCAACTACTACAGTTAGTGGTACTAAGACATGGGTTGATGGAGATAACCAAGATGGTTTACAACCTGCAAGTATTACTGTTAAGTTAAAAGCTGACGGTGAATACGTATTAAATGAAGATGGTTCAAATGTTACTGCTACAGCAAGTGCAAATAATAATTGGACATATACATTTGGAACACTACCTGCTAAGAAGGCTGGTAAAGCAATTGTTTATACTGTAGAAGAAGTTGTTCCTAGCGGATATAATGCTTCATACGATGGATACAACATCATAAATACTC
Source organism: Bacilli bacterium (assembly GCA_017411235.1). The sequence continues at coordinate 1,687 of JAFPMR010000103.1, forward strand.
ATACTCCTGAAACATTCACTATTACAACAAGTAAGGAATGGAAAGATGAAGATAATAACGATAGAGTTAGACCTACTTCAATTAGAATTAACTTACTAGTTGATGGAGAAGTTGTAGATTATGCTGATGTAGGAGCTAATGATAATTGGAGTGCTACATTTGAAGATTTACCTAAATATAAAGATGGTGAAGAAATAGCTTATACAATTTCTGAAGATGCTGTAGACGGATATACAAGTAGTATTACTGGATATAATGTAGTTAATACTCATGAATTACAAACAACAACATTCACTGTTACAAAAGTATGGAATGATGCTGATAACCAAGATGGTAAGAGACCTGAATCTGTAACTATTAAGCTATTAGCTAATGGTACAGAAGTTGAAAACAGTGCTGTTACATTAGATGGTACTGAAGAAACAGCTTGGTCATATACATGGACAGGATTACAAAAACTTGAAAATGGTGAACCAATTGTTTATACAGTAGTTGAAGTAGAAGAAGTTACAGAGGAAGCTGTTGGTGAAGATGAAGAAGTTGAAACTAATGGATATTCTGCTACTTATGAATATACTAAGACTGAAGATGAAAAAGCTAATGTAAGTGCAAAAGTTATTAATACTTATGATCCTGAAAAGACTACATATACAGTAACTAAGACATGGGTAGATGATACTGATAGAGATGGTTTAAGACCTGATACTATAACAGTTGAGTTATTTGCTAATGATGATGAAAAAGCTACTGCTACTGCTGAATTAACAGCTGCTGGTGGATGGACTTATACATTCGAAGGCTTAGATGCTTATAGAGATGGTTCATTAATTACTTATACTGTTAAAGAAGTTGAAGTAGACGGATATGAATCAAAAGTAGAAGGTAACAAGATTACTAATACTCATGAAATTGAAACTGTAGATGTTCTTGGAACTGTAATTTGGGATGATGAAGACAATAAAGACGAAATCAGACCAGACGAAGTTGAAGTTTGTGTTTACGCAAATGGTGAAAAAGTTGCTTGTACAACTGTAGATCCTGATGATGAATGGAAATATGAATTCGAAGATTTACCAAAGAATGATAATGGTGAAGAAATTGAATATACTGTTGGTGAAAATGACATAGACGACTATGAAACAAAGATTGAAAAATATGACATTACTAACAAACATGTTCCAGATGATGGTGAAGTATTAGGTGAAGATGAAGAATTCCCTGATGGACAAGGAACTGACAACCCAGCTACTGGAGATACAATTCTTCCATTCGCATTATTACTATTAACATCTCTTGGTGGTATTAGTATTACTGCAAAGAAAATTGTAGACAGACAAAAATAATGGTAAAATAAAATCAGTATGAAAGTACTGATTTTATTATGGTGATAGATATGAGATTAAGAAAACAAGTATTATATGTTATTTTAGTTTTTTTCGTTGCTTTATTTGTTATTTCAATGGTTGGAATATCTAAATGGTTTATTGATCATAACCATTATTTAGAAGTAGAACAAAAGATTTCTGAATATGTTAAAGTTGATGAATCAATTCCAGAACCTGTAGTTAATGTTAATTTTAAAGCAATAAAGAAGATTAATTCAGATACAGTTGGTTATATATATGTTAAAGGAACCAATATTAGTTATCCAGTTGTTCAAGCAAGTGATAATAAGTATTATTTAAATCATTCAATTAATTATCAAAAGAATAATGCTGGTTGGATATTTATGGATTATCATAATAAGTTAGATGGAAATGATAATAATATTATTCTTTATGGACATAATAGAGTAGATGGTATTATGTTTGGTACTTTAAAGAATACTCTTAAAAGTGATTGGTATGATAATAAAGAAAATTTAGTTGTTCAATTTATTACTGAAGATAATATATATAAATATCAAGTCTTCTCAGTATATAAGATTAAAGCTGAAGATTATTATATTCAAACTGAATTTGAAGATAATTTTAAAGAATTTGCTGATACTTTAAAAAAGAGAAGTGTACATGATTTTGGTATAGAACTTAATGAAGATGATTCTATTATTACTTTATCTACTTGTGTAGGTTTTAGTGATACTAGACTAGTATTACATGCTAAATTAATAAAAGATACAAATTAGTATCTTTTATTTTTCTTTAATATTTGTTAGTATATAAAACACGGTGGTATTTATGGTTACACGAAGAGATTATGATAAGTTACAAAATTATTATGGCGAAATACCTGAATTCTTAAAAAAATACTTACAACTTAGAATCTTACAAAGATTAAAGGAAGTAGGTATGTTATGTGGTATAGATTATGCTTCTCATACTTATAAATATTTTGAATTTTATGTATCAAGATATGATCATTCTTTTGGAACAGCAATGACTGTTTGGAAATTAACACATAATGAGAAATGGACTTTAGCTGCTTTATTTCATGATGTTTCAACACCTGTTTTTTCTCATGTTATTGATTTCTTAAACGGCGATTATGTCAATCAAGAGAGTACTGAA
>JAFPMR010000104.1 GCA_017411235.1 Bacilli bacterium
AGTTAAGTAAATATTCTTGATACTGATACCATCTTTTATTTTTTTACAAATATCTGTTGCTATCCATACTACTTCATCTTCAATAGTATTGAATTCATATATTGGATGATTAGGATATTTAGAATCATTTTCATTTATGATTTCGACATGGAAAATAGAATCTAATTCTTGTTTTAGAAGTTCTATTTCTTTAGTATTACCTAGATTATAGATAGTTATGTTTTTATTCTTTAGATGTTCTTTAAATAGTTTATTAATCTTTAATAGTTTATTGTCTAGTAGATCTTGTTTTAGTTCTTTTAAGAAGTTTAGTTTAGAACTATGATAATCTACATTATTTATGTAAGTTAGATTATTTAGATATATTTTAGCTATTTCATAAATAACATTATATTTATTCATTACATAGATAATTGTTTCACTATTATAGTCGTAGTAATACAATTTATTAAATTCAGAAATAGTATATATTTTGACATTTAATAAAGAATTATTAAGATTTTTTAATAACTCTTTTTTCTTGTGATTGGTTGTTATTATAATATCTGTATTTGTAAACATAAGTATCACCTATTTAATTTTATCATAATTAACGCAAATAGTCCCTGATGATAAGTAAACTTTTATTATTTATTAATTATCACGGGTATAAATAATTATTATGGATTTTTTGCATGTAATAAATTGATTTGATAAGGAATTGCGTGTATAATTAGAGTTGGGTTGAAAGAGGGTTTTGTGTATGAATGTATTTTTAGCTGATATCGAAGAAAGAATTAAAGATTGGTTGGGTAAAGAGTCCAATCAAGGTAAGACGTTCTCTCTTCTTTTTATTGCAAAAATAATTGATCCAAAAGCTAAGATTGGCTACACTGAATTCGAAATGATACTAAGGAAAATGGAAATTGAAGGAACTCTATATCACAACGTAGAGGATGATTCATGGTGCTTGTTCCCACATGATATGGGCTTCGTTCAATGTTCACTTTCTAAGAATTCATCGGGTGAAGGACTTATTAATATGCCTGATGGAAGAAAGTTTAAACTTGAAGGAAAAGATACTGATACTATTCTAGATGGAGATTTAGTTGTTGTTAAACCAACTAGTAAAAGATCTGGTAATAGAATGATTGCAGAATTTGTTAAGACTGTTAAGAGAAAAAACGGTCTTGTTGCAGTTGAAGTAATGCATGGTATTGATTCTGTTATTCTAAAACCTATTTCTACTACTTTAGGTTTACCTATAGTATTAGATAAAGTAGATTTAGGTGATTTAAAAGATCAAGAAAGATTACTTGTACATATTGATCAACCTATTGATGGTGTATTTAAAGCAGAATTAATTAAGAGAATTAATCCTGATGAAGATTATTTGCCATTAACTTCTGCAGTAGATACAGAAGATTATGCTATGGAAGTTTATAAATCTAATGTTGAAAGATTAAAAGCAGAATATGAATATGAAGATTATGTTGTTAGAGGAACTTTAAAAGTTAATAAATATGGTGAAGGTATTGTTGAAGTTGATAAGAAGATTTACTATATCAAGAAAGAAAATCTTGGAGATGCTTTAAATGGTGATATTGTTGATATTAGACCTAGTAAATTAAAATCTCATGGAAGAACAATAAGTACTGTTGATGAAGTTGTTGAAAGAAAAGATGGCTTAGTTGCTGTAGAAGTTGTTTCCGATAAAAAAGGAGAATATTCTATAGTACCTGTTAGTTATTCTTTAAAACATAAATTAGTTTTACCTGAAGGATTTGATAAACCTTTAGTATGTGGAGATAGATTCTTAGCAAAGATAGGATTACATACTGATGGAAATAAGTATGAAGTAGAATTTGTTAGAGGTTTAGGTCATAAAGATGACCCTGGAGCTGATATTAGATTAATAGCAGCTGAATATGGTATAGAAGAAGTATTTACTGATGATCAAATGACTGAAGCTAACGCAATGCCTAGTCATGTTTTAGAAAAGGAAAAAATTGGTAGACAAGATTTTACTAAAAAGAAGGTATTTACTATTGATGGAGCTAGAGCTAAAGATAGAGACGATGCTTTATCAATTGAAACTTTAGATAATGGTAATTATTTAATTGGTGTACATATTGCAGATGTTACCCATTATATTAAACCTGGTATGGCTTTATGGGATGCTATTATGGAAAGAGCTACTAGTGTATACATGGCAGATACTGTTATACCTATGCTACCTCATATTTTATCTAATGGTATTCTTTCATTAAATCCTGGAGTTGAAAGATTAACTTTAAGTTGTTTAATTGAGATGACTCCTGATGGTGACGTAGTTAATTATGATTTTGATGAATGTGTTATTAAATCTGAGATGGCTATGGTATATGATGAAGTTAATGAAATTTTAGAAGAAAATAAGGTACCAAAAGGTTATGAAGATTTTACTAGCGAACTAAGGACATTACATGATTTATCTAAGAAGTTATCTAAAAAGAAAGATGCTCGTGGAGCAGTTAACTTTGATGATCTTGAGGGCGATACTGAAATTCAATATGATGAACAAGGTAA
>JAFPMR010000105.1 GCA_017411235.1 Bacilli bacterium
ATTTGATGAATACCAATATAATGATTTTAAGGCATTATTTGATACTACAATTAAAGATAAAACAGATGTTTCAAAGGGAAATATTACAAAGGCTATAACTGTAGCATCATTATTTAATGATACACCAACTCTTAATTTTACTAATAAGGGAATATTTATTAGTATTAAAGAGTCTGATTTTAGTTATAAGATTAGTGATGAAGTATGTACTAATGAAGTATCATATAAAATTCCAATTGCACTATTTAAAAAGATTACTACATCTAATTCAGACACAATTACTATATCTTATGGAAATACAGATATGATTAAGTGTGAAGAAGATACAGTACAGGTGGTTTATGCAGTAGAGGTAGGTTGATAATATATGAAAAATAAAAGATTAGTTAAATGTTTATGTATATGTATGATTATTACATCTATAATAGGTATTATATATATGGGATGTTATTTACATAGAATCCATTTACCAAAATCACATATATTTGTAGATGATAATGTTGAAGAAGATTCAGAATTTGATAAATGGATAAAAAAAGAAGTTGGAGTAGATTGGGTTCCCTCATATGTAGTTATTCAAGATAAAAAAGTTATAGGTGTATTTAATGGAGACCTAGATGAACCACACTTTACTAATCAATTAGGAACAGTTTTGGTATTACCACAAATATCTGTAGATGTAACAGATATTCCAATAGAAAGTCTTGATGGTAATAAATATAATTTATTGGAAACTTTATATAATCCAAAGAGTCCACAAAATTGTTATATATTAGAAATAGTTTGGGATAAATGTCCTGATTGTAAACATCAAGATAAATATTATACAAATAGTATTTATGCTAAATATAGTACAGATAGAATATATAGATATTATATAAAAACTAATAAAGAAGATATAGATTAAAAATATTTTTTATATTTTACATTTTACTTGTTGACATAACTTCCTCGATTATGATATTATGAATACACTAATTGAGAACAAGGAGGTTATGAACTATGTACGAAATTGATTATTATAACCGATTCACCCAGAAGATTGAAACACTCTATAGACGAGCAGAAAGTTATAATGTAGCTAAAGCACAAGCTATATCATTTCTATCTGAACATCATATAGATGGATTGATTTTCTCAATTAAACCCCAAAATGTTGATTTTGCCTATTGACAAATCAACCTATGATGTGATACTATATTACACATAGCAAATACTCCTCAGGTGTTTTAGCAATTTCACCTAAAAAAAATTGCACATACGCACTTGTGGCGGAATTGGCATACGCACAGGACTTAAAATCCTGGGTCCGTAAGGAATTGAGGGTTCGACTCCCTTCAAGTGCATTTAACTAATTAGAAAGGACATTATAATAATATGAAAATTCGCCCTCCCCCGAATATACTTTATAAATAAATTATTCTTGCGGTATGGTGTAATGGTAGCACTCCAGACTTTGACTCTGTTGGTGTAGGTTCGAGCCCTACTACCGTAGTATGTAACATATAAATGTTATAAATTTTGTTCAAAAAAAGAAAGGAAAGGAAATTATTATGAACAAGAGAGAACTTATTGAGGTAGTATCTAATGATACTGGAGTAACTAAGAGTGATGTAGAGCGTATTCTAAACTCTATTGTTGACACTACAAAGAAGACTGTAGTAGCAGGAGATACTGTACAGCTTATTGGTTTTGGTACATTTAAGGCTGTGGATAAGAAGGCAACTACTGCTAGAAATCCTAAGACTGGTGAAACCATTAAGATTAAGGCTAAGAGAGTTCCTAAGTTTGTAGTTGGAACTGCTTTTAAGGATGCAGTTGCATCAAAGAAGCCAAAGAAGAAGTAAATCCATAAAAAAGACGTTTACAGCAAACTATATATAACAACGATTCTAATGGGGAAATAAAACATTATGCGTCTTGTAAAGAAAGGATAATACTATGAACAATAATACTTTTGCAAATGCAATAAATACTGAAAGTACTAAAACAAAGACTTGGAACGGTGCTGATGCACTTAACACTACTGGTTCTAAATGTCTTGATTTTTTTGGGCTTATTGGCTCTTGTAGAAATGTACACCCTTTAAAGAAGTGTACTTTATTTGACGAGGCTTTTAATGAAAGCCCTGATGATGCTATGAAACTTTTATTTTATGCTAGAGATATTCGTGGTGGATATGGAGAGCGTGATGCTTTTAATCAGATATTTGCACATCTAGCAGAAACTCATAGTGATTCAGTAATTAAAAATATTCCTAATGTAATGGAATTTGGTAGAGCAAAAGATTTATATACTCTTATTGGTACTCCTGCAGAAACAGCTATGTGGGAATATATTAAAATGCAATTTAATGAAGATGTGGAAAATATGAAAAATCATAAACCTGTTTCATTACTTGCAAAATGGTTAGCAACTCCTAATGCTTCGTCAAAAAAGACAAGTAAATTAGGTGTTCTTACTGCACATAAAATTGGATATACTAAAAATCAGATGGCTGAATATAGAAAAACTTTATCAGCTTTAAGAACATATATTAAAGTTGTAGAAAAGGATATGTCAGCAAATGAATGGAAGAATATAGATTATTCAATAGTTCCATCTAATTGTATGTTAAAGAATAAAAATGCATTTATTCGTCACGATAAAGATAGATATAATGAATTTATAAATAATGTTAATAGTGGTAAAACTACTATGCATATGAATACTGTTACTCCTGTAGATATTATGAGTA
>JAFPMR010000106.1 GCA_017411235.1 Bacilli bacterium
ATAGTGATAATATTGATAAACTTAGAAATAAAATCGCTGTGGTCTATGATATTAATGGTTTTGTTAATGAATTAGTAAAAGATGAATTAAGATTTTCATTAGAAAATCTTAATATTGATCCAAAAGAAATAAAAAATAGAATTAATGAAATAGATGATTTTTTTGCTATTAAAAAGATATTTAATAAACCAATTGAAGTATTATCTACCAATGATAGAGTATTGGTTAAAATTCTTTCATATGCTATTTATTATCCTGAATACTTAGCATTAGATGACATATTATTATATTTGAATGAAAGAACTAAAATTTTACTTTTAAATTATTTAAATTATAAAAATATTAGGTTAATAAATGTAACTTCAAATATTGAAGATACTTTGTATACTGATTATACTTTAGTTTTATATAATGGAATTAATGCAATAGATGGAAAAACTTTTGATGTATTAAAAGAGGAAAAAATATTAAAACGACTAGGTCTTAATTTACCTTTTTATTTAGATTTGTCTATTCAATTAAAACTATATGGTTTAATAAATCGAACTTATTTAAATAAAGAAGATTTGGTGAAGCGCTTATGGAAATAATATTTAATAAACTTACTTATATAGAAAACAAGAAATCAGCAAGAGAAAAAAGATATTTAGACGATATTAATCTAGTTATTGATGAGGGAAGTATTGTTGGTTTCGTAGGGGATAAATTAGGTATAATTGGCAAATTATTATTAGTTTTAAAAAGACCAAGTAGTGGGGAAATAAGACTAGGTAAAGTAGTTATTAAGAGAAGTAGTCATATAGATAATATAAATGTTTTAAGAAGAAAAATAGGTTTTGTTTATAATGATTATAGTAAATTGTTTTTAGAACCTAGTGTTTTGAAAGAAGTAAGTACAACTATGAAAAATTATAATTATAAAACTGAGAATGTAGTTAAACATGTAGTTCAATCATTAAAAATAGTGGGGTTAGATGAAACATATTTAGATAAAGATCCTAACGAGTTATCTAAGGTAGAAAAGAAAAAAGTAGAATTGGCTACAATTATTAGTTATAATCCAGAAGTAATTATTCTTGATAATTTTGATATGGGTTTATCTTTTAGAGATAGAGAATATTTTAGAAAATTGTTTTTAAGGTTAAAGAATAAATATAATAAAACTGTTATATTAATAACCAATAATGTTCAATTTTTATTTGATATAGTAGATAATGTTCATGTTATCTACAAAAGTAAGTTAGTACTTAGTGAGGGAAGGGATATATTCTATAATAGTAACTTATATAGATATACTGATATTCCAAAGATAATTGAGTTTACTAAATATGTAGAATCAAAAGGTTATGACATAAAGAAATGTACAGATATAAAAGAATTAATAAAGGAGTTATATAGAAATGTTGGATAGTGATGCTTATACTTATAATTATGAAGAATCAATAATTCATAGTATGAATGCTATGTTAAAAATAATATCATTTATATTATTTATTATTTCTTGTTTTTTTAAGTTTGATTTAGTATTATTTATGTCTTCTATGATATGGGTATTTGTTTTAATGATTATAAGTAATGTTAGATTAACTAAATATTTAAAGGTTATATATAGGTATAAATATTTAC
>JAFPMR010000107.1 GCA_017411235.1 Bacilli bacterium
CAAAAATAATATACCATCAAACATACCTAAATTATATTAATTAATGGGGCTGAGGATAATAGAGATTATATTATAACTAGCTAATAGTCTAATAGAAGTAATTTGGAGAATACAAATGGAATCTATTATAAAAAGAGTGAGAAACAAGTTAATATTCACTTTTAGTGATGGGTCAACTTATATAATACAAAGTAGTATTGACTCAACACAGAGTGTAGATAATTACATAACAAGTGTTAAAGTAAAAGAATCTATTTGTAATACTGGGAGTAACATAATAGGTTCTTTAGGTTCTAGTCAATTAACATTAAATATAAAATCTAAAGATAAATTACTTTGTAGTAATAATAGTTCATCACCTTATTATGGTATGATGAATGAGACATGTAAGATACACCTATATGTATATTGTACAGAGCTTGAGGATACTGATGACAATTATGAGATTGATATGGGAGTTTATTATGTAGATAGTTGGGAGGAAGGAGCCTCATATGATTCATCTCAAGATGTAATAATAACATGTAGTAATATAATGAATAGAATTAAAAACATAACAGTAAATAAGATATTAATAGATAATGACTCTAGTTTTAGTGACTTCTTAGTTTATGTAATAACACGTATCAATAGTGATAATAATTATAATATATCTTATGATAGAAGTACTTTTGATGTTATTGAAGGAAGTATAGTAGATTGGAAGATACATTATAAGAATATGTCATCTTTTAAATTTGTAGACATTGGTAATGATATAATAAATAATACACTAGCTTTTATATTTGCTGATAGGTCTGGAGTAATAAAATGTGATAGTTTAATAGATGATAATTTTAACTTGTCAATAGGTAATCTTACTGGTAGTACTAACTTGTTTAATTATAATAGTATACAAGGAAACCTTAGTAATTATTCTGGTTTCAAAATAAAATATGTTGATGGAGTAAATATAGTATCTAAAAATTTAGGTACTTATGACAATTATCAACCTATAAATGGTACAAATAAAATATCAATATCATCAAGTGATAGAATTGTAGCAATAGATATGATTGATGTTAGTTTAGGAAGTAACTACAGTAATGTAGATTCTACAAATATTGATATAAATTATAACATAAAAGATATTGTTTATCATGAGAGTGGAGTAGATATATATTTTACTACAAATCAGCTATATCCTCTAAAATTAACTGTTTATGGTAGAGTAAAGGAACTTAATTATAATGAGATAACAAGATATACAAGGACAGAACAAAATGAAGTACTTGAAATCACAAATAAGATACTAAATACAAGTGGTATAACAGAGTATGCAGACAAATTAAAAGAGTTTATTTTACTCCAGAATAATATGATACAAGCAGAGGGTTATATAAATCCTGGTTTTAAACCAGGTGATATTGTCTATGTACAAGGAGTAAGTTTAAATATAGATGGATACTATAAGATAATATCAACTGAAATGACATTAAATACAAACTTTAGAAATAAATTAACATTATTAAGAACTTATGAAAATAATTTAAGTGCAGATGAAATCTTATATCATAATATGGAAGCATTGGAAAGTTGTTTAAATGGAGTAAAAGTAGATACTTCAACAGTTGTAACACTTACAAGTAGTTATGAAAGTAAAGTGTTAGATACATATGAAAGTAACTTCGAGGATTTGGAAGAAGTTTTAAATGGAGTTTAAATATCAAGAATGAGGAATAGAACATATTGTTTTATTCCTCTATTCCATTTATATTAATAATAGTTATGTATAGTTGGAGGTAACAAAATATGGCATTATATACAAGTGATATAACAGATACAAGTAAAATAGTATTTATGTCAGAAGAAGTAAATGTACTTGAACATACAATATATGGTGATGGTACTATAGATAATAATGAATTAGTACTTAATGGTGGAGAGACTGCTAGGTTTAATATTACAGATGATTATAATGGTAAAGAAATAAATTACATTAAGTTAAAAATAAATATAGTCTGTGATAATGTAAAAACAGATTATGAATACTTAAACATTATTAAGATAACAGGTAAAGGACATAAATCATCAGCTAATAAAACATTTAATAAAAACTTTACTTTTAAATTTGAAAATGAAAACTATTATGAAAATGAATTAGTGTTTAAAATTGATGATATGTATATTGATGATATGTATATATACATATCTAATAATAGTAATACACAGATAAGAGTAACAGAGTTTAAGACTTATAGAAATGAAGTAGAAATAAATAGCTCAAACATAAGTAATTATCAACAGGACACAGGTACTTATATAGAACCTAGAACAGATACACCTAATAATTTATATCCTGGTAGGATATGGTTCAGGACAGATTACATTGTTTAAATAAAGAGGGAAGATAATAATGGCAGGACATGTAAGAGATTATCAAAGTGTAACATTTAAAATAGGAGATGACCTTTATATTAGATTAGAGAGTACAGAGCAGAACAGTATTTGGGGTTGGGTATATCATAGAATAGGAAATGGACTTGGAGCTATTTGGGGTTCAAGTGATATGTATGAGAGTACAAGCTATTTTGAATGTTTAGAGGATAGTCAGTGTACATGGGAACAAGTACGCCAACAGCAGCATGCACCTTATGATTATTTTAAATATAGATGGAGTTTTAATATGCCTTCATCAGTTAGAAATATATGTGATAATTTCTTAAGTATGATACCATTAGAAAGAGTTAATCTAAATGATGGGCTTAAAACAATAGGAAATTTTGCATTTGATTTAGGTTCAAATGTAAGTTGGAATTATAAGGAGTCAGTATTAAGTATATTAGGAGACTTAAATAGTATAGATATACCTGATAGTGTAGAACATATTGGACTTGGAGCATTTAGATTAAGAAATGGACTTATAAATATAAAGTTACCTAGTAATTATAGTTTAGAAGTTTATTTAGATGAGTCAACAAAGAATTTAAGTAGTGCACAGATATTTTTAGCTAGACAAAAGAGCTTTATAAATCCTTATATTATGAATTGGAATTATAAGGGTTATTTAATAACAAATATAAGTGGTGGAAGAAATCCTCATGGTTTTGATTGGATTGGAACACAAAAGCGTTATATTGGTAATTTAGTACCATTGAGTTACTGGGAGTGTGAATATGAGGTTTATCATCCTGAAAATATACCTTGGCATAGTGAACTTGATTGGGATGCACCTTGGGACTTTAGTAGACTTAGAGAGCAGATGGAGTATAACGAATATTTGAAATATAAATCATTAGTAGAAGCTACTAAAGAAGTAAAAATAATAAAGATACCTTATTGGCATATAACAAATTATAATATGAATACATATTATGGTAGAAGGATGTCATTTAATGTAAGTATATATGATGGTGTGAGAGAGAATGATTATCAAAGAATAAATTGCACTGATATAAATGGAATACAGTGGCAGGTATTAAATTGTTTATATAATGTTAAATGTCAGGTTTGTGGTATAAGTGACAATGATGATAGTAAAATATACTTTGATTGGATAGAATCAAGTAGTACAAGTAATACTTATAATTACTACGTAGACAACAGAGTATTTAATAGTTTAAATATAGGAGATAAATGGCTTGATGGTATAGTAGTAAATAAAGTAGATAATACAGATAATAATTTAGTGCATAACAATAGAATTGTTGTAGTAAAAACAAGAGGATATAAAATATACAATATTAATGATGAAGAATATGAATTTGGAAGATATAAGATATACAAGGATGAAAAAGATTATTATACTGTAGCTAGAAATATAAACAATAATGTAAAAATAGGTATTTATAAGGAGTATTTATTAATAAATAAAATAGAATACAATAACATAGTAAATAATAATTGGACTTTTTATAAAAATAAATATATACATAATAAATATAGAAGGTCTTATAATTATTATTTAATAGATACAAATGGAAATGAATATCAAGTACCTTATGATATTTATAATTTATTAAGTAATGCAAGATCAAGTAGAATGTACAGTAGCAGTCATGGTTGGATAATAGAATCAGTTTATGATGGAAGTAATTATATTTCAACTTATGAAGATGGAACTACAATTTATGGTTCAACATATTATAATGCATTTATACAATATAGAAATTGCAGATATTATAAAAATATTTTAATGACAAATGTAAGAAGAGAATCATTAAATGTATATAAAGCATACTGTGTAGATGGAAGTGAATATGTAGTAACAAGTAGTGATTATACTAATTTTAATGCAGCTAAGAATAATTTATATGATATAGAACATGGATGGTTAAATGAAGTTAGTTTAATATCATCTAATGTATATAAATATACATATCAAGATGGATATAGTTATGAATCATCAAGTAGTACATTATATAATAGATATAATCAATATAATCAGTATAGATATTACAACGGTGATGAAATACAGAACATAATATATGAATATGGATATAGCTATGAGTTAGAATTAGGTGAACCTGGTTGTATGATAAGAGCTTTAAGCTTGGATGAAAATCCAATAGATAATAATGGTGAATTACATCCTTAAGTAGAAGTTAGGTAGAGTTTAATAACAAAATATAGAAGTGGAAGGAACATGATAATTATGATAAACATATCCTTTGTTTCTTCCATTTCTTCCATAAAAGAGGAGGATACAATATGAGTAATAGTAGTTTAGTTGAATATGTTTGTTTGTCTCCAAAGGAAAATTATTATGGAGAAAGAACACACAAGATTGACACAATCACAATACATTGTACAGCATTAGGAAGTGGACAATGTAGCATAGAGACATTAGGTAATTGCTTTAAGTCACCTAATAGAAAAGCTTGTAGTAATTATGGTATAGACAAGGATGGAAGAGTTGGTTTATTTGCTGATGAAAGTAAAGCTACCAAATGTTCAAGTAGTAGAACTAATGATAATAGAGCTATTACAATAGAAGTTAGTAGTGATGCTAATTATCCTTATGCTGTAACAGAAAAAGCATATAATAAACTTATAGAACTTGTTGCTGATATATGTCATAGAAATGGTATAACAAAATTGGTTTGGAGTAATAACAAGAATGATAGAGTTAATCATGTAAATGGTTGTAATATGACAGTACATAGAGACTATGCTAATAAAGCGTGTCCTGGAGATTATTTATATAATAAAATGGGAGAAATAGCTTACTTAGTTAATAATAAACTACAAGGAGATAAACAAGTGTGCAAGATTGAGAGTATAATGACAATTAAAGAGATATATGATTGGCTTAAAGATTATGGCTTAACAGATGCAGGTGTAAGTGGATTACTAGGTAATATTAAAGCAGAGTCAGGTATTAGAAGTAATAATATGCAGAATAGTTATGAGAATAGAATAGGTTTAAATGATGAAACATATACAAATGGAGTAAACAATGGAACATATACTAAGGAACAATTTGTTAATGACAAAATAGGATATGGTATATGTCAATGGACTTATTGGAGTAGAAAGCTAGGTTTATATGAGTATGCAGAGTCTATAAATCATAACATTGATAGTATAGAGATGCAGTTACAATATCTTATGCAAGAACTTAATACAAGATATAAGAATGTATTACAAGTATTAAAAACAAGTAAAGACTTAAAGGTTTGTAGTGATATTGTATTAACACAGTTTGAGAAACCAGCAGACCAAAGTGATAGCGTTAAGAATAAAAGATATAATTATAGTAAAGAAATTTATAATGAGTTAAATAATAGTTCAGACACTTATAAATGTCCTTTCAAAGTTAGAGTTGAGATAAATAACCTAAATATAAGAAAAGGACCTGGAACTAATTATGATAAAGTAGGAAAGATACCAATTGGTGTATTTACAATTACTGAAGTACAGAATAATAACTGGGGAAAACTAAAGAGTAATGCAGGTTGGATTTGTTTAGATTATGTTAAGATACTTTAATATAGACCACAAAATTATATATAATTGTAATTTATTTCTATATTAAGGAGGTAATAACATGAAAGTTGTAAGTGAAAGAACTCGTGGACTTGGTATAGGCTTTGAACGTATTAGACGTATTACTGGGTACATAGTTGGAGATATGAAGTATTGGAACAATGCAAAGAAGTCTGAGTGTCAGGATAGAGTAAAGCATGCTCAATAATAAAATAATTAGCTGATATAATTGAGGCACCTACAGATGTGGGTGCCTCTTTGATTGGAGGTTTATATGATGTCAAGTGAAATATACTATAAATTTGATAAGTTGATTAGAAAGTTCTGTCAAGAAAAACATGTTTATATAACTATATCTGATGATAAAGATTATTATTACTTTAATATGTATGATGGTGATACATATACTAAATATAAGAAAAGTTGTAAAGTATTTGATAGCTCAAGTAATAGAGAGAAATTGCTCAATAAAATATTAGATACTATGTATAAAAAATTGTAATACTATTTGA
>JAFPMR010000108.1 GCA_017411235.1 Bacilli bacterium
ATAGAGTGGCTATCAAAAGTAGACATATTACCATCTACAAAGATGGTAAAAGATATTTGATATCTATATCCTACTGGGGTTGAATTAAAGTGTTGTATTTTTTTTATGTCTGGGTAATTTTTTATTAGTTTTAAGACTTTATCTTTGGTGTTATTATCTATACATTTATCCATTAAGACATCATAGCTTTCTTTAAATATTTTTATACCTGTTATAAATATCCATATAGATATACCTATACCGGTAATACTATCAAATAAGTAGATATTATATTTACTTAGTATTACTGATATTAGGGTAAATGTTGTTACTATACAGTCATTTCTATGATCTTTAGAGTTAGCTTTCATTAGGATATTATTATATTTTTTAGATATTTTATTTGTATATAGATATAGTAATAATTTAGTTATTATGGTTATTATACAGATTATTATTAACCATATAGAGTAATTATATTTATTATGTTTAAATAGAGATATTATAGAGTCTTTGAATGAAGTTAATGCTAATAAGATCATAGTTATACTTATAAGTAGGGAATATATGTATTCGGCTTTACCATGACCTAGGTTATGATCTTTATCTTGGGGTATACTTGCTATTTTATTACCTATATAAGTCATTACTGATGAGAAGATATCACTAGCTGAATTAAAGGTATCTGCAAGCATGGCTTTACTACCTGTTATAAAAGATATTATAGCTTTAATTATAAGTAAGAAGATATTACCTAGTATACCTAGTATACTAGCTATTTTAGCTTTATTATGTCTTTCTTTCATGTTATTCTCCTTTATTAAATGGTTTATAAATACTAGATATAGATTCTGCTATTTTTATTCCATCTATGGAAGCACTAGTTATACCTCCAGCATAGCCTGCTCCTTCTCCACAAGGATATAATCCTTTGATAGAGCTTTCACAATTATCATCTCTTATTATTCTTATTGGAGATGATGTTCTACTTTCTACAGCTGATAATAAAACATCATCATTAGCATATCCTTTTATTTTTTTATCAAAAGCTTCTATAGTTTCTTTTAATGATTCATTTATATAATCTGGAAATATTTTATTTAGATTAGTTAGAGTATAACTACCTTTAAATATAGGTTTAATAGTACCTAGATTAGTTGATTCTATATTATTTTTGTAATCTTTATAGGTTTGGGTTGGTATTAATCCTTTACCTAAGTTATAAGCTTTTTCTTCTAAATCTCTTTGGAATTTTATACCATCTAATGGATTATTACCGTAATCATCTGGAGATACGGTTACGATAATGGCACTATTAGCATTATCGGTATCTCTTTTATGATTACTCATACCATTTATACATAACCTATTATGTTCTGATGAAGAGTTTACAACATAACCTCCGGGGCACATACAGAAGGTATATACTCCTCTTCCGTTGTTACTTCTATGAGTTAGTTTATAATTAGCACTACCTAGTTTTTCATTATATTCTATGCCATATTGATTTTTATTGATTAGGTTTTGAGGATGTTGAATTCTTATACCTACGGCAAATGGTTTTGGTTCTATGGGGATATTTTTGTTATATAGAAGTTCAAAGGTATCTCTAGCACTATGTCCTATCGCTAGTACTAAGATGTCTGTTTCTAGAATTAATTCGTTATTTAGTTCGATACTTTCTATTTTATTATTATTTATGTTTATGTTAGTTAGTTTGGTATTATAGAGGAATTCTCCTCCCATATTTATTATTTTATCTCTTAGGTTAATAATTATACTCCTTAATAAGTCTGTTCCGATATGAGCTTTATTTAAGTATTTTATTTCTTCTGGAGCGCCGTTTTCCACAAAGATGTTCATAACTAGTTTTCCTCTATGTTCTTTATCTTTAATTTGGGTAACTAATTTGCCATCAGAAAAAGTACCTGCTCCTCCTTCTCCAAATTGAACATTAGATTCTGTATTTAATTTATTATTATTCCAGAAAGATTCTACAGTATTTACTCTATCTTCTATTTTTTCTCCTCTTTCTATAATAATGGGCTTATATCCATACTTAGATAACATATAGGCACAGAATAATCCTGATGGTCCTGCTCCTATAATTACTGGTCTTGTATTTAATATATTAGTACCTGTTATATTAAATTTATATTGTTCATTTGGTGTTTCTAGTACATTAGAGTTTTTATTATGTTTTAGAATATAATTATTTTTATTAGTATCTATATCTACTTCATAGATAAAATAGATATCTGGTTTATATCTAGCATCTATAGATTTTTTATTTATAGTTAGATTATTTATATCTTTGATATTTATTTTTAATATTTTAGATATTTCTTTTTTGATATTATCTA
>JAFPMR010000109.1 GCA_017411235.1 Bacilli bacterium
AGGTAAACTTAATCCGTGTAATACAATAACCATACTACTTGATTCAGATAATTGTAATGGTTCAACATTTGTTTCTCTTGTAAATAATAATTTACCATATGGATTATCTTCATACATCTTTAATTGTGTACCAATTGCTCTAGCACTATCACTCTTATTAGCAAATAAATAATCTGCTACATCTTGCATATCTTGATATTCACCCTTTTGTTTATATCTTGTTACAAAGTCTTGTATAATAGGTGTTATATCAATAATAATATTTTTATCTAATTTACCACATAATAACTCTATAATAGTCATTAATGTAGATGTATCTAAATGTTGTATTTCTCCATCTTTTTCTTTTTGTAAAAATGTAAATGGATTTAATGCTCCTGGTCGAACATCATTTATATCAACTATTTCAACATTTGGATTTACATTTAATAATTTATTAAAATCGTTCTTAGGGTCGATTGCGATTACCCTTTGTCCCATTCCTAAACAATTGGCGGCAAAATTTAATAATGCAAAAGTTTTACCAGAACCAGGTGAACCACATACTATAGTTCCTGGTGCATTATTTACCATTTGTGCTGTCGTAGGACTCCATTTAATTGTACTCATAATAGTTTAATTCCTTTCTTTATATAGTTTTTGTAGTATTATCTACTATTTCAGACTTAAAATCAGATGAAGTAGTAGTATATATTATTTGTATGCCTGCACTTTTACCAAGTCTTGCAAGACTACCCATAGAACCTTTAATTGAGTCTAAATATTTATAATTAGCACTATCACACTTATCAGAATCATATATTTCATCTATATCTTTTATTATAAGCAAAATATTAAATGTTGTTTTCTTTGTATGAGTTTTCTTTTCTATCTCACCATAAAACTTCATCATACCCATATGTAATTGATGTAATTGATTAGCCATTTCTTCCATATTAGTATTCTTATCATATTGATAAATCATATTATATTTATCTAAATTATCTAATATAATAGAACGTACTTCTTCTTTTGCATCAGGATTAACTATTCTTATAATACTTTCTTCTAATAAATTATTCATTTTTAATTCTCCCTCGTAACTATTTGATATTTATTAAAATTAGGTTGAACTATATTACTATTAGTAGATAATATACTTATGCTTGTATCAAATATATCCATAAAATGTATTACTTCTTTAAGAGATACACATAAGTTTTGTTCAGCCATTTTATCATTAATTGGTGCTTTATAACAAAATTCGATTGTTTTTATATCTAAATATATAGATATAACTGTTAATGTTTTTAAACTTTGCCCTATAGAATTATTATCAATTAAACCAACTTCGGCATTTATATTACATTCCGAAATATATTTAAATGCTTCATTTTTATCATAAAATAATAATAAACCTAAATTATTATTATTGTTTACTAAAAATGGTAAACCTTTCCTTGATTCTTGTCCAGATAATAATATATACATATAAGGTGCTTGTGCTGCTTGTGTTACTGCTTTAATAGCGTGTCCTATAGAATATTGTTGTGATTGTGTTTTTATAACATATACATCACTAATATAAGCATATCTAATTATTCCATTTATAATAATAGGTACATCATTTCCATTTATAGATGAAGCCCATTTTTTATAATCAGTTATACTATACATTTGTAAGCCATCACTATTAAATAGTTCTAAACTTTTAATATCATCTTTAATAAATATAGGGAAAATTGCATTTGAATTATTTAAATCTTTAAATGAAACTAATTCTTTATCCTGAATAGCTTCTGTTAAAGTATCAATATCTAAATGTAAATGTCTAAAACCAGATGATACTCCTTCATAAAAATCAAAACCATATACTAATTTTTCATCAAATAAATATGCATTTACATCACATAAATTCTGTAGTATTTGATTTATAGAAACTTTTACTACCTTATTTCCATAGTGATGTGCTAATTCTTCTGATGAATAAAAAGAATGTGTTATATTTGGTATCTCTTTAGCATCTAATACAGTATATAAATAATTGTTCCGTATTATAGCATTTTTAATTTCTTCTGCCATATTAGGAAATCTTTTAATTAATTGCATAGAACTTATATATCCATAATTTACTATATAAAATCGTGGATAATTAGTATTATTATATAATAAAGAAAATGTATTAATATCATTAATATTTATATCTGTTGCAGAAAAATTTGAATTTGGTGGTAAACTATTTCTTATACTTTTATAATAATTAAAATCATCTTCTTCAGTTTTAGCTATAAAATAAGCACAATCACTTCTTCGTAAGACACAATTATTAATACATATAAGTCACATTTTAGTTCCAACAAATTGCTCTAAATTTACTTTATTCATTAGTTTCCTCTCTAATCATTTTCATTCATAGTTAATAATGTATCAATATCTAATAAATCTAAATTATTTATATCATTTGATTTTTTAACAGGTTTTTCAAAATCTTGAACAGGTTGTTTCTGTTCTACTTCAATAGATTTTTGTTTGTTTTCTCCAAACGGGTCAATATGTAATCCCATAGCAAATACTTCTCCTAACTTAATTTTCTTTTATTTGATGTCTTTTTATTTCTTTTTTTATTTTATTTATATAATATAGGGCATCTTCTGAACCATTAGCTTTATCTTCTAATAATGAATCTAATATTTGACTAATAGTATAAGATAATCTTTTAGTTTTAATAGAATCTTCCCATTCATATAAATTATCTTCAGCATAATTTATTAATTCTACATCAGAAAAATATCCTTTCCAATTAGAATTACAATATTTAGCTAAATCGTGCCAAAATTCAAACTCTAACGCAGTTTTCATATTATATACTCCTTAGTGTAAAATCATAGGGAATAAAGGTCTTTCATCAAGTATTTGTACTATAGCTCCGTGTTCTATATCTAACTTAAATAACTTTTTAGCTGCATCCTTATGATTTGCTATAACATCATAATAATCTGGTCTACTATTTGTTGTTCTCATAATTCTAATTGTATAGATTTTATAAGGATTATTATTTAATAATTTAAATGTTTCTTCAGGAGATAAACTTCTTCCAATAAGAAAATCATTTTCATTAGCTATCTTTTCTTCAGGAGTTAAATTTTTATCTTCTTCTACTTCCTTATCTTCTACTTTATCTTCTTTTTCTATAGGTATTTCTGCTTTAGCTTTTAATTCTTTTATTTGCTTTTGATAATAGTCTATTATAAAATTAGTCATAGAGTTAAGAGTATTATCATTA
>JAFPMR010000110.1 GCA_017411235.1 Bacilli bacterium
CATTATTTTGCACCTCCTTATGGTCTATATGGCTTTGTGTCCAGCACAAAGCAAGGAGTAAATTTCTTACTCGCTAGTATTTTAGCATAATTGTTTTATTATGTAAATGTTTTTATAAAAAAAGCAAAGTAAATACTTTGCTTATTTTGATACATTGAAACGGAAATAGCAGATATCTCCATCTTGCATTACATATTCTTTTCCTTCAAGTCTTAGTTTACCTGCTTCTTGAACAGCTTTTTCGCTGCCTAGTTTTTCTAAATCTTCATAAGACATTATTTCTGCCTTAATGAATCCTTTTTGGAAATCTGTATGAATTATACCAGCACATTCTGGTGCTTTCATACCAGTCTTAAATGTCCAAGCACGGCATTCATCTGCTCCTGAAGTAAAGAATGTTTTTAAACCTAGTAAATCATATGTTGCTTTGATTAATTGATCTAATCCTGATGCATTTAAACCGATATCTTCCATGAATGCTGCTCTTTCATCATCTGCATATTCTGATAATTCTTCTTCTAATTTAGCACACATGATTATAACTTTAGATCCTTCTTTATTAGCATAATCTTTTACCATATCAGTAAATAGGTTTCTGCCCTCTATAGCATCTTCGTCATTTACGTTAGCTGCATAGATGATTTTCTTTAGTGTTATAAAGTTGAAACCTGAGATCATGTTTAATTCATCTTCAGTGAATTCTACTTGACGTAGTGGTTTTTCACTAACTAATGCTTCTCTAGCTTTTCTTAAAGCACCTAATTCTAATAGAGCTTCTTTATCTTTAGTTGTTTCTGCTTTCTTTTCTATTTTACCTATTCTATTTTCTACTATTTCTAGGTCTGCTAAAATCAACTCTGTGTTGATTATCTCTATATCTCTTATTGGATCTATATCTCCAGCTACGTGTGTTATTTCTTTATTTTCAAAGCATCTTACTACTTCTACTATTGCATCTACTTCTCTAATATGAGATAAGAATTTGTTTCCTAATCCTTCTCCTTTAGATGCACCTTTTACTAATCCAGCAATATCTGTAAATTCAAATGTTGTTGGAATTGTTTTCTTTGGTTGATACATTTCACTTAGAACATCTAAACGATGATCTGGTACGGTTACTACTCCGACATTTGGTTCTATAGTAGCAAATGGATAATTTGCTGCTAGAGCACCTGCTTTTGTTATGGCATTAAACAATGTTGATTTACCAACGTTAGGTAATCCTACTATTCCTGCTTTTAATGACATAAAAACACCTCAATTCCTGAATTATTATATAAAAAAACAATTGATTATTCAATTGTTTTATGTTGTTAAACTTCCACCAATTCCTAGTGGTAATCCAATTAGATACCAACCAACAAGGATTAATAGTAAACTTGCACCTACTATTAAACTATAAACTAATTGATATTTAATTGTTTTACTAAATGATATCGGTTCATCATTTTGATTATATTTTTCTATAAAAGCAATATATATTGTGAAGTATGCAAGTAATGGTGTTAAACCTAATGTTGCACATTCACCAAATCTTGATATTACTTGAGCAAATTCTGGACTTAAACTACTATTCATAAATGCTGGAACAGCAGTTGTAGATAAGATTGCCCATTTTGATGTTGGATTTGTATTAAACAAGGTGCTAACAGCACTAATTAAGAATAGTACTATTATTAGAACTGCACCATTGAAGTTTCCGTTCTTGAGGATGTTACTTAATGTAACACCTAATACTACTCCAATATTACTCTTTTTAAATATATTTATTAGGATAGAACCTAGTAGAATTATTATTAATGTTCTACCAGTACCATCTAGTGAGTGACTTAAGTCTTCGCAGAAGTCATTTTGATTCTTTATTGTTTTAGCGCCTATTCCATAGAATAAACCTAGAATAATAAAGAACATTGTTACGACGAATACGAATCCATTACTGAAGAATGAATCGTAACTAAATAGTTTATCTATATAGAACTCTTGACTATAATCTAGTAAAGCTCCTGATAATGGTAAGCCTGGAATAATGTTATAAATAAAGATTAATAAATAAATTGTTCCAGCTGCTATAGAGAAGATTAATCCTCTATATTCTCTTCTACCTAATCTTAACTCTTTCTTTTCATCTTTAAATTCATATTTATCGACATTATTAGCACTAATTCTCTCAGTTATTATTGTAATTATAACTGATATTAGTATTATTGTTATAATCATTAGAAACAAGAATATTAATGTTCCTAAAGTATAGTTTGGATCAATACTTAAAGCATTTGCTAAGGTGAATTTTAGCATTTCACTATCTATGGATGTCATGAAGATACTTAATCCACTTCCACAAGTTAATGCTGCGTATACAGCAATAATACCTAGGATAGGATTTCGCCTTCCATAACTAAATAGTAATGCTGCTATTGGAATCATTATTACATATCCCAAATCGCCAACAATACTTAGTAAAACACTTATAAATATTAACCAGAATGTAATTGTATATTTCTTACAATACTTAGTTAAAATGGTAAAAGTTGTTTTAATAAAACCACTTTTTTCCATAATACCTATTCCGATTAAGATGATAATCATCATACTTAATGGGGTAAATGCGGTGAAACTTGATACTGTTGAAGTGAAGATATACTTTAATCCACTTAAGGAGAATAAAGATTCTACACTTTCAGATGTAACAATGTATTCACCTGTCTCAATATTTATTTTGTTATATGTAGCTTCGAATCCGATTAAATGTAAGAAACCACTTAGTATTATTACTAGTAGTATTAAGACTAAGAAGGTCATTAATGGATTTAAGGCTTTAAATCCTTTAAACTTCTTCATTTTTTTCACCTAATACTTTCTTAACTTTTTTATCGAATTCTAATCGATCCATCATTATTTCTCTATTACAATTTAAGCATTTTATTTTAATATCAACGCCTACTCTTGTAATTTGCCATTTATTTGTACCACATGCATGTGGCTTTTTCATTTCCACCTGGTCACCTAGGTTGTAATTATTTTTCATAATGTACCTCCAATTGTGGATAAGGAACACTTACTTTAGCTTTATTTAACTCAGTAATGATAATCCTATTCACGTCTCTCTTAGCTTGCCATTGTGTATCTCTCTTGCATCTAAACATAATTAGATAGTTAATACATGACTCTGCTAATTCGTTGACACCTAGATATTTTACTGAATCTGGTAGTACATTGTCAACCTTCATAACTTTTGGAAGAATTTTATCGTTAATAATTTTTTCTATCTTTTCTACTGGTTCTTCATATGGAAGAGGAATATTTAACATCATGTTATGTTCTCTAGATGAAATATTCTTTATTTCCATTATGTTTCTATTGGCAACTATTAAAATATCGCCACCGGCATTTTTTATTTTTGTACTTTTTAAGCCGAACTCTACTACTTCACCAGTAAATTCTCCATATGATACTATGTCTCCTACGATAAAGTAATTTTCCATTATAATGTTTATTCCACTGATGATATCTTTGAAAGTATCTTGTAAAGCTAAACCGATGATAGTAGCTGTTACTCCTAAGCCGGCTATCATACCTTTTACATTAAAGCCATAGATACTTAATAAAGTAAGTACAGCAATTATTAACATGATATATTTTGCTATATTTTGGAATAATTTGGTAATTGTTTTTTTCTTTTTCTTTTCGTAACTATTACTTCCTTGATTGAAGACTTCTTCCATAGCAATTGTTATTGTACGATAAATAAAATAACAAGCTGCTATCGTTACGATAGTGCCATAAACTTCTTTTTTTGTCAGAAAGTTTAATACAACTTTTAAGAAATTAATCATTCTATTCTCCGTCTATGTTAATACCTAGTATTTCTAGTATACGATCTAAATCACTATCAGAATCAAATGGTATTTCTATTTTTCTAGTACCTATTTTTACTTTGGTACCTATTTTTTCCCTCATTATTCCTTCATATATAGAATGTTTTGCGCTATATACTGTTTCTCTTTTTAGTTGGTTCTTTTTAGGAACAGATTCACTAGATGTAATTTTTTCAGTTTCTCTAACACTTAAGCCATCAGAAATAATCTTATTAGATATTTCTTTTATTTGATCCTCGTCAGATAACTTACTTAGTACTCTAGCATGTCCCATTGATATTTTGCCTTCTTGTACTTCTTTTTTAACGTTTTCAGGAAGGTTTAATAATCCTAATAAATTAGTAATGTAACTTCTACTCTTGCCGAATTTCTTAGCTGCTTCTTCTTGTGTCATCTTAGTTGTTTCAATTATACGTTGAAATGCAGATGCTTCTTCGATTGGATTTAAATTTTCTCTTTGAATATTTTCAATAAGAGCTATTTCCATCATTTCTTCGTCTGTCATTTCTCTAATGATTGCAGGAATTGTTGTTTTACCAGCCATTTTAGAAGCTCTTGTTCTTCTTTCACCTGCTATTAATTCATAACCTTTAATACTTTTTTTAACGATTATTGGTTGAATTACACCATGTTCTTTAATACTATCAGCAAATTCTTGTAGAGATTGTTCATCGAATTCTTTTCTAGGTTGGTAAGGATTGCTTCTAATCTCTGCAAGAGGTATTTCAACGATGTCTCCCTCTTTTGTTTCATTAACTATTTTCTTTTCAAAATTATCAAAATCGATTACTTCATTTGAAAATAGTTGTTCTAATCCTTTACCTAAAGCTTTTCTCTTAGTCTCCATTTC
>JAFPMR010000111.1 GCA_017411235.1 Bacilli bacterium
GATACAGTAGAAATCTTAGATGATATCATGGCTAAAACAAAGTTCTCAACTATTCACATTAGTTCATTCCTTGACTAATTTATGATATAATCTATTTCGTAAGAGGTGCATAACTATGGAATATAATGTAATAAAAGATGCAGATAAAATATTAGCAAGAAGTAATTATGTAGTACAAAATCCTAAAAACTATAAAAACAAATGGCATGAATTATTTAAAAACAATAATCCTATCCATTTAGAACTAGGAATGGGTAGAGGAGAATTCATAATTACTATGGCTAAACAAAACCCTAGAATAAACTTCATTGGCTTAGAATTAAATGAATCTCAAACTGCATATGCTGTTCAAAGAATCAATAATCAAAATATCCCTAATCTTAAACTGATATGTGCTAATGCTAATGATTTATTAGAATTCTTTGGTAAAGAAATAGATACTATCTATCTAACATTCTCAGAACCATGGCCAAAACCAATCGATGAAAAGAAAAGATTTACTCATGTAAATTATTTAAAAATGTATGATCGTATCTATAAAAAAGATAAACATCTAATTCTAAAAACAGATAACAAAGTATTGTTCTCATATTCATTAGAATCATTATCTAGTTATTGGTATGAATTCAAAAGAGTAAGTGTTGATCTACATCATGATGAAAGAAACATTCCAAATGTTATGACTGACTGGGAACAAAAATGTTTTAAAGATGGTAAACAAATCTACTATGTAGAAGCTTATTTTAATAATTAAGTAAACTATAAGTTTACTTTTTTTAGTATAATAAAAAAGGAGTTGATAATATGTTTGAAGTAAAACTATTTTCTTTAGAAGAAATTAAAAATCCAGAACTAACTAGAGTAGTTTGCATAACAAAATATAATGACAAACTAGTATATGTTAAACATCAAGATAGAAATACTTGGGAATTACCAGGTGGTCATATCGAAGAAGGAGAAACATGGCAAGAAGCTTGTAAAAGAGAAATGTATGAAGAAACAGGTGCTATAGATATTGAAGTAGAACCTATCTGTTATTACAAGATTTCAACTTATGGATTACTATGATTTTGTAAAATAAACAAACTAGAACAACTTCCTTCATATGAAATAGAAAAGATAGAATTCTTTACTGAAGAACCTAAAGAATTAACTTATCCAGAAACTCATCATCTATTCTATGAAAAAGCCAAAAAAGATAAATATATATGATATAATGTAACAGGTGAAAAAAATGAAAAAAATAGGTATTATCTTCGCCATGAAAAAAGAATTAGACGAATTACTAAAAAGAATTAGATTAGAAAAAGAATATAAAATATTTGAATTAACATTCTACGAATGTTCATACCAAGGATTAACTTGTGTATTAGTAGAATCAGGTATCGGTAAAGTAAATGCTGCACGTGCTACTCAAATACTAATAGATAATATGAAAGTAGATTATATCTTTAATATTGGTGTAGCTGGTGGTATTTCTGATAAATTAGAAGTAGGAGACATCGTCATTGGCGATAAACTAATTCAACATGACTTTGACTTAACTGCTTTTAATCATAACAAAGGATATATTCCTAATGTAGGAGACTTCATTCATAGTGATGACTACTTAATTAGTTTAGCTACATCTATTGAAGAACCTAAAGATTATAATATTTTATTAGGTACTATTGCTTCAGGAGATATCTTCTGTACAGAAAAATGGATGAGTGAAAAAATAGCTAATAAATTTAATGCTTTATGTGTAGAGATGGAAGGAGCAAGCATTGCTCAAGTATGCTATTTAAGTCATGTACCATTTCTAGTTATAAGAAGTATTTCTGATACACCAAATGGTAATAACAAAATAACTTATGAAGAATTCCTTCCTAAAAGTGCATCTAATGTAGCAGAATTTCTAAAAAATATAATAAATAAAATCAAATAAAACAAATATGTTATAATAAAAGTGGTGATGCTGTATGAGAAAAGAGTATACAATTACATCTAATCAAGATAATCTTAAACTAAGTATGTTAGAATATGTTCCTGAACATCCAAAAGCTATTATACAAATAGCACATGGTATGACAGAATGTAAAGAAAGATATGAAGACTTAATGGAAGCCTTATCTAAAGAAGGTTTCATTTGTTGTATCAATGACCATCGCGGTCATGGAAAGAGTATAAAAGAAGAAAAAGATCATGGATACTTCTATGACTCTACTGGAACATATATTGTTGAAGACCAACATCAAATAACAAATCATTTAAAAGATGAATATCCTAACTTACCAGTATATCTAATTGGTCATAGTATGGGATCTTTAGTTGTAAGAAGTTATTTAAAAAAATATGATCGTGATATAGATAAACTAGTCGTAATTGGTTCACCAAGCCAAAACAACATAATTGATTTTGCCATACTACTAGCTAAGTTCCTAAAACTAGTAAAAGGTGAACGTAACTATAGTAAACTCTTAGATGATATAGCAGTAGAAAAATTTAATAAACCATTCTTAAATGAAGGAATTAGAAATGCTTGGTTAAATTCTGACTTAGAAGAAGTAAAGAAATATAACGAAAATAGTCGATGTGGATTTAGATTCACTATCAATGGTTACCTAAGTTTATTTAACTTATTAAAAAATACATATAGTAAATTTGGTTGGGAACTAAATAATACAACCATACCAATTCTTTTCTTAGCAGGAGAAAAAGATCCAGTAATAATAAATGAATCTGCTTGGTTCAATAGTATTACTTTCTTAAGAGAAATAGGATATCAAAATATTGAATATCATATTTATCCTAATGATCGTCATGAAGTCCTAAAAGAAAAGAACAGAAAAGAAGTCTATGCAGACTTACTAGATTTCTTAAAAAGATAAAGAATGTTATAATTAAGTGGGGAGAGGTTTAAATGGAAACAAATAGAGAAGTAAAAATAGCAATAATTGTTGGCTTAATAATGGTAACAGCATGTATAGTAGCATTTATTATTGCCAAGAACAAAAACAATCCAAATGTAACATTGGACGTTCATATTTACAAACATGTAGTTACTGGAGAAGATGGATCAGGTAAATACTTTGAATGTAGTATACCAACAGATTCATTATTAGATATCAATAACGACTTTAAAAGAATAATGAATTTAAAAGATTCTAACAAAGTAAGAGAACTAAGTGCTAATATAGAAGGTACTTATAAAATAGCATCTGGTTCCAACTTTATAGCATTTGATGCTGATGGAAAAAATTACGTATATAGAAGTGATTCAACAGCAATTTATTCATATTCAACAGAAACATATAAAAAAGTAGCTGAATTATGCTCTTATATCACAAGAGATTCAGTTGCAGCTTCAGAAGAAAATACAACTACTGAAGAAGAAACAACTGAAACTAAAAAAGAAACAAAAAAAGAAACTTCAACAAAGAAAAAAACATCTACAACAAAGAAAACTAGTAAAAAATAAGTGTGGTAATCACACTTTTTTATTTGATTTACTAATGTTTTAAAATACCTTATAATATTGATAGAAAAGGGCGGAAGAGATGAACTTATTTAATAAGAGAATCAAAAAAGTAAACGACATCCTTGGAAGTCAAAACTTCTATCCTTTTTTATGTGACTTTTCTAATAACGATATAGCTACAGTAATAGATAATTTATCTAAACTAATAAACTATATCTTAACAACAGATTCAAATATTGATGAATACGGTTATGAAGTACTACTACCTATAGCAAGTTTATATACCAAAGAAGGAGACTTCTTAATTTATGGAACAAATAGTTATTTAGACAACATCATAAAACTTACTGGTTTAAATCCTAGATCATCAATAACCGGTTTTAATAAAGACTTAACTATCTTAGATAATACATTGTCATTCTTAAGCGAAAATCATTACAATTATTTTCCTTTATATGGTTCTGTCAAAAAAGCTATAGAAGAAGGATTTAGTCATCCAAAATCCGTCTATAAAGGTATCTTAAAACAACCGAGTACAGATAAAAGACCAGTAGTAGTAGGTGAAACAGAAACACAATATTACAACTCTATACTTCAAAATAGATTAAAGAACTTACCAGATGATTATCGTAAAACAGGAACTACTATTGCCAAAAGAGTATTAAAAGAAATAATTGGTAAAGGTATAACTTTATACTTTATACCTCCAGATAAATATCTAGAACATGATGTCCTAACAGAAAGAGTACTACCATTTAACTTAAAAAGTATTAAAATACCAAGTCTATATACATTGATAATACAATGTGCTAAAAATAAAAGATTAAATGATGGTACTAAATTATCATTAGATACTGGTGAACCTTATATAAGACCAGAACCTAAAATCCATCAATATAGTTCATTAGAATATTATGACTATGAAAGAGTATTCGTAAATGATAAATTCCAATATGATAATAATGAACTATCAGGAGACTTATCATATGACTTAGATACCCTTTATACCAGATTAGATCCTAAACATGATCGTGACTTATTTGGTGAAACAACACTTGATGAAAGATTAAGAAAAATAGTAAACTCATATGATTACAGTCTTGTCTTAAGAGATGGTAAATACCATATTAGTAATGGAAGACATCGTATACTATTCTTAAAACATTACTATGAACAAAACTTACCTGACTGTACCAAACCTTCTCACTTAGAATATCTCACTAATCAAACAACTATAATTGGTATGGTAAATCATACAATAGAAGATGAAGAAATAAATCGTTACTTAATCTTCTTTGAAGAAAGATTTAAAAACGTCAGTTATTATAAAACAGATATAACTAATAGTAATTTTGATATAATAGTTACATGTGGAAACTATGCTTATCATTTAAGTAGTAAAGAAGATCTAATAAGATTTGTTAAACTAATGCGTAAAGAAGAATATGAGAATCAATACTTCATCGGTTTAAATTCAAATTATTATGAAATATCATATGAAGTAATCATTGCAGAACTATACATAACATTAGGTCCTAAATTATTTACTATGAACTTAATGGATGTCGTAAACTACTTACAAAACAATGAAATAACCATTGGTGAAACAAAACTAGATTTTGAAAGCATCAACTACGAAAGACTATATGTCATGTTTACTTCATTCCTTCATTTAGAACACTTAAATAGATTAAGAGGTCTACCATCAGATGCTTTTACAAAAGCAAGTAAAGTAATAAATGAATATTATGAAGAAAGACAAAAAAAGAAATAGGAGGAAACAAAAATGAAAAAGAATATAATTAATTTATTAATTACACTAGTAATAGGTTTTATAGTATTCTATCTAACCTTACCAGCAATCAACTTAAATAACCCAGGCTTCTATGCATTTGTAGCATTCTTACTAATCGTCTTTGGCATCTTAGATGCTGTAACAGGTAAAAAAGTTGAAATAATTAAGAAAGGTAAAGCTCATATCAGTATTAGTAAGTTTGGTGGTAAATTCCCAATCTGCTTAGCAATTATAGGTGTAATGGTAGTGCTAGGAATTATCATTAACTTTATATGTTCACCAATCTTTAATGCTAAAAGCTACCAACAACGTATAACAGTTGTAGATGGTAACTTTACTGAAGATATTGAAGAAGTAAACTTCAACCAATTACCATTACTAGATAAATCTTCATCTCAGGTATTAGGTGATAGAGTAATGGGTGAAATAAGTGAACTAGTTTCTCAATTCTATGTATCTGACTTATATACACAAATCAACTACAATAACGATATCTTAAGAGTAACACCATTAGAATATGCTGACTTCTTTAAATGGTTATCAAATAAGAAAAATGGTGTAGTAGGTTATATCACTGTTAATAGTGTTAATGGTGAATCAAAACTAAACAGACTAGATAAAGGAATGAAATATGTATCTAGTGCTTACTTTAATGATAATCTAGAAAGAAAACTAAGATTTAGTTATCCAACAGAAAACTTTGGTAAAATATCATTTGAAATAGATAATGAAGGAAAACCATATTACATAGTTCCAACAATTAAATATACTGCCTTTGGATTAAAAGCTAAAGTAACAGGTGTAATAATCTTTGATCCAATAACTGGTGACTCAACAAAATATAAATTAGAAGACATACCTACATGGGTAGATATAGCATATAGTGCATCTCTAATTATTGAACAAGTTGATGACTGGGGAACTTACAAAAATGGTTTCTGGAATAGTATCTTTGGTCAAAAGAATGTAGTTAATACAACAGAAGGATATAACTACTTAGCAATGAATGATGACATCTATCTATATACAGGTATAACAAGTGTAGTAAGTGATGAATCTAACTTAGGATTTATTCTAACAAACATGAGAACAGGTAAAACAACATACTATAATGTACCTGGAGCAGAAGAGTATAGTGCTATGAGTAGTGCAGAAGGACAAGTACAAGATATGCGTTATACTTCAACCTTCCCATTATTAATAAACTTAAATGGACGTCCTACATACTTAGTAAGTCTAAAAGACTCTAACGGATTAGTTAAAATGTATGGTTTCATTGATGTAAAAGACTATCAAAAAGTATCTGTAACAGATGCTTCAAAAGGTATTATTGCAGCTAAAGATAACTATCTAGCATCAATTAAAAAAGAAGCAAAAGATGAAGAATTAGTTATAGAAGAAATAAAAGTAGATTCCATTAAAGAAGCTACAATAAATGGCTATACATACTATTACATAACATCAGATAGTAAAAAGTTTAAAGTATCAATTAGTTCTAGTGATCAATTACCATTTATTAAACCAGGGGATACTTTAAAAATCGGTTATTATGACTTAGATAGAGAAATAATAGATATCGAGAAAATATACTAAGTACTCAATTGAGTACTTTTTATATCGCTTAATATGAAAAACGAAACAATTGGAACAATAATTAAAAAAATAAGAAAAGACAATAATCTAAGTCAACAACAACTATCTGAAATTCTAGGATTAAATAATTCAACAATCAGTAAATGGGAACATGATCTAATCGTCCCTGATATATCTTATTTAATGATAATTAGTGATAAATTTAATATACCATTAGATAAATTAATCAGTGGAGAACTAAAACCTCAAAAAAAGCCTAAAAAAGGCTTAATAATGTGCATGATAATTCTTATTGAAACAATAATAATTATTAGCTTATCTATTATGAACTATCAAAACAAAATAACAGTATATAAATTAGCAACTAAAGACAACCTTATCATCAATGGTATAGCAATAAAACAAAATAAAAATATCTATTTTAATATCAATAAGATTGAATACATCAATGAATCAACAGGAACTAATCTAGAAACAATACCTGAAAACATAACTATAACAGTAGAAATAAATGAAAAAGTCATTATAAATAAACTAATAGAAAACACAAATAATAGTAAAATAGAGGAATTATTATCTAATATCACTTTAGAATTCCATGGAAAATATAAAGAAAAAGATTCAATTACAATAAATATATCTATTCAAGAAAAAGAAACAACAAAAAAGATTTCATCCAAGATAAACCTAATAACAAACCACGATTATATAGAAAAATAAGTGCCATTTGTATTACCAAAATAGCACTTATTTTTTGCCAAAATTTCAATAAACTTGCCAAATAAGAAAATCATCTCCTCAACAGCCAATGCTAATATCAAACTAGAAAGGAGCTAAATAATGATTAGAGTCAAAAATTGATTTCTAAACTATAGATTGAGTGGTTTAAATTTAGATACAAGTATTTATTTTGATTATAGCAACATTAAAAAAAGATACTCATTTGAGTATCTTTTATGGTCTTAGATAAGGAAACATTGGTAGGTTTCTAACAATGCCCCAACCAATAACGATAATTAATAAAATAATATAAACATAATTAGGTATTTTAACTAAGACTTTATCTTTTTTATCTACAATATATAAATAAATATTATAAATAAAGTAAGCTATCAAAAAGGGTAGCAATATAAATAGCAACTGGTTATAACCAAAAGCTTTGGGTATATCAAATTCCATTAATGCAAATATTAATCTCGTAATGCCACAACCAGGGCAGTAGAAACCCGTTCGCTCATGAATTAAACATGGTATACCATGACCAGTCTTTTTATAAACAAAATAGTAACCAACAAGGAACAATACACCTAGAATAAAAAAGAATATTGTTTTAAATATTCTTCTTTTCATTATTGATCACTAAATTTATTTAGGTCTGATTGCATCAAACAGTAGTTAACTATTCCTAATCCAAATACACCTAATAAGATATAAATGATGCTGTTGTCACTAATTTGTTTTCCATATTTTTGACCAGCTTGGAATAATCTTTGACCCATCTTATAGTACCAGAACCAACCATAAATACCACAAGTAACTAATGTTAATAAGAATACAGTTACACCAGAAGTAGTATTTTCGTCACATACTAAATTTGAGTCATCTTGTAAAGTAATCATCCAATAAATACCATATAGTCCACAAGTTACAAGAGATAGAATAATTGATGTAACAATATTTCTATTTGGAACTTTAGGAGCAGGACCAGTAGGAGCAGCAGCTTGAGCTACAGGTTGAGCACCATTTTGACTAGCACCACAATTTCCACAGAATACAGCGTTATCTTCAACTTCTTTACCACAATTTTGACAATATTTAGCCATAATCTCACACCTTTCTTTCAAAATAATTATATAATATAATATACTAAAATAAAATATTTTTTTGAAAGGTTTGTAAATTTATGAATTTAAAAAAAGATAAATATATAATATTAGAAATTATACCTACAGCACTTCATCCATCTCGTGGAGACATCATTCAATTTAGCGCTATAAAATTAGAAGGATTAAACCTTCTTGAACGCTTTGATTATCGTTTAAATGAAGACAATATAGAACTAGATGAATTTAAAAAATTAATAGATTTTGATAAGGAAGCATTCAAGTATTTAGATTCAACAGATGCTATTCTAAAAGAATTCAATAATTGGTCAGAAAACTTACCATTATTAATAATAGATAATCGATACACTAATAACTTCTTAGAATCTTTAAACAACAAAAAAGAGCCAATAACTAAATATCTAGAAGAAGAATATGATGAATATCAAGACCAACTAATTGAAAATCTAATTAAGAAATATGAACTAGAACCAACTAACTATATAGTTGATATACTATATGAATCTTTGATTAAACATTTATAAAAATTATGTTATAATAAAAATAGATTAAGAATAAAATAGGTGGTTCTATGAAGAAGAAAAACAAACTATTAATGACGTTTTATGTTATTAGTATTATCATTTATTGCCTAGTAGCAGCTATCTTAAGCAAATACTTGTTACTAGTAAGACCATTTTTCCTATTAATCTTAATACCATGTTATTTATTGTTCGCTATCTTATTCTTATCAAGTTTTATCAAATTAATAACAATAATCATCTCCATGGTATTTGGTCGTAACGGAAATGATGAGGTAAACGAAAAAGCTGATAAAGTATTACGTTCAGTTACTAAAATAACAAGATATTCATTAATAGCGTTATTCTTAGCATTCTTATCATCTATCATGATCTTAGATATAGTATTATGTATTAATAAAGAAAAATATGTATTAGTTGCCATATCAATAGTAGTATGGGTTTTACTACATACATTATTATTTAAAAATATAATAGATTTAATTAGGAGCGAAAAAAAGCCTTCCTAATTTTTTTATTGTGTTATAATAATATACAACCAAAGAGTGTGGTTAGTATGAAAAAGAAGAAAAATAGAAAACAAGCCAAGAAAAATCTTCGGCTTAACAAAACAATAATTGCACTTATAGTAATTGGATTTCTTATAGTTATTCTAGTACCTTTATTTTTTCTAATACCTAGTAATAAAGAAAAAATCCAATCTAAAGAAATCTTTATGGGGGAACCTTTCAGCCTTAACGCATCCGCTAACATGGTTGATTATCTTTATAATGGCCAAAATATAGTTTTTTCACCAATCAATGCCAACACTTCTTTAACTTTAATTTATAATGGAACCGATAATACTAGTAAAAAAGAAATCAGAAGATACTTTGATAAAGGCATTCCTAATGACTACTTAATTAGTTATCTTAATAATTTAAATACTACTAGTACAGTAACTAAAAAAGATAAATATGAAAAATTAATGAATACCTTTATCGAAAAAGACTATGCTAATCTTAGAGTAAAAGATCTAGAAAAACTAGGTCAAAGAGAAAAAGAAGAACTAATTCTTTTAATCAAGAAAATAGAACTATACTATAATCAAAAACTAAAATCCAAAGAAATAGAAAAGTATTCATTATCAGATAAAGAAAGAAACTATAATGGTTATGTCATAAAAGAACTAATAGATAATCTTATGGTTCAATATGAAACATATACTATCAATAATACTGTTAATAACTATAACGAATTATACTATAGTAATAAAAACAAAATAACTTTTGAAAAAGAATACTTAAATACTTTAAAACAATATAACGTTAATTTAACAAGTTTAGATTTTAATAGTAAAGAATCAGATAATATCATTAATAATAATCTATATAATAGAACTAAAAATCAAATAACAAGAGCTATCAGTGATAGTAATCTTACTGATGAAAGTCTAGTAAGTATTAATAGCTTATACTTCAATTATAAATGGGATAATATCTTTAATAGTGAAAACATCATAGATGAAGAATTTACTGATATAAATGATAAACACTATATGGTAGATATGATGTATAGTGAAGAAACAATCTATCTTGAAAACTCTTTTGCTACTGGCTTTATCAAA
This sequence comes from Bacilli bacterium, assembly GCA_017411235.1. Next base: position 10,820 of record JAFPMR010000111.1, read on the forward strand.
GACTTCGAAGGAGAAAAGTATAGCTTTGTAGGTATTCTTCCTAAAGAAAAAGGAGAATACAAATTAAGCGAAATAAACATACAGTCTTTAATCGAATCTAAAAAAGAAGTAAAAACATTCATTGGTCTACCTAAATTCAGCATTAATTCACTAAATAATTTAACTGAATTATATAATAGCTATGGAATTAAAGAAATATTTTATAGTGGAGCTAATCTCCATCAAATGTCTACAAGAAATCTCTATGTAGCTAAAATGATTCAGAAAGAAAAAATTACCATAGGTGAATACGGAACCGAAGAAGGTAAGACTAAAACAGAATCTTTATCAACAAGTATCATTGAAGATAACACTAAAAAGGTTATCTTAAATCGTCCTTTTGCATTCTTAATCATTGATAAAGAAACCAATGAAGTATTGTTAATTGGTAAATACAATAATCCAAATTAAAAGTAACTATAATAGTTACTTTTTTTGTTATAATTAAAGAGGTGATAGTATGGAAAAGATCTTAGTAAGTGCTTGTTTACTTGGAATTGATTGCAAATACAATGGTGGCAATAACTATAATGAAAACATTGAAAAATACTTAAGTGATAAAGAAATAATACCAATCTGTCCTGAAATATATGGAGGTTTACCAACTCCTAGAGTTCCTTCTGAAATCAGGAAAGATAAAGTATTCAATAGAGATAATATCGATGTAACAGAAAACTTTAAAAAAGGTGCTGAAGAAACATTAAAACTAGCTAAGAGACTAGGAGCAACAAAAGCCTTATTAAAGAGTAAAAGTCCATCTTGTGGGTATAAAAAAATCTATGATGGAACATTTACTGATACTTTAACAGAAGGAAATGGTATAACCACAAGGTTATTATTAGAGAATGGATTTGAAATATTAACAGAAAAAGATTTTTAACAAACAAATACTATCTATGATATAATTAATAATAGGTGAGAATAAAATGAGGGATAACAAATTATTTGAAAACATTTCTAAACTTAACACAATAATTCATATGATTAAATCTAACGAATTATTGAGTCTTTATATTGAAAAAATTACAAATAACCGTAGTAAAAATCTTAAATTTGTTAATGATTTTGACTATATATCCCTAGACTTACTTTATACCTCACTACAAATAATGAATAGTAGTGAAAATATTAAACCAGAAGAATACAATAAACTAGATAAAAGAGAATTAAAATACTATTTAGATAAAATAAAAGGTATTAATTATTTTAAAAATCAAGTTCCTGCAATTAGAGATATTGAAACTCTAATCACATACTTAATTAAATCTTTATCAACTGGATCATATATTTGTAATAATAACAATACTGTTAAATTTGAAAATGGTCTAATAATAGATTCTGACTGGTTAGTAGAATTTGCTCACTTCTTAGTAACATCATTTAATAACAATATTAATTTATCAAATGATGGTTTAGTATATTCATTTAATAATGTAACATTCCCTAAAATAGAAACAAATAAACTATTTATTAAAGAGAATAAAAACTTCATTAAGAATATTCGTTTATATGAATATAGTGCTAAGAGAAAAGATGGTAAACGTTTATCATTTGATAACATCAAGTATTTAATAAATACCTTATCTACCATCGATGAATATGATTTCAAAGAATTAAAGAGTATAAATGCTAAATTAGCTGGTGATGGATTTACTTTATCAGTAAATAAAAAGAATCCATTATTTAATAAAGAACAACGTAAACAAATAGAGAAGTTGTTAAACGAAGAAGGATTCGACAATATAGTACAAGAATATGTTAAGAATATCTTAAAGTGCTATAACAGTGAAACTAGTATTAGAAAAAGAGAACTAATTAATTCATATGAATTATTATTAGATTTATCTAGAGCATATAAATGTAACTATACATTAAATGAATGTCGTAAACTATTTAATCTAAATCAATATAAAGAAGAAATAGATAATGCATTTGCAATTGCAGACTTCTATATTAATTATGTATATGATGAAAACAATTTAGATAAATACTTTAACTATTCATTACTTACTTTGGAAGAATTAAAACCATCAGTTATCGATTATGAAACTCCAGAGTATAAAGAGATAATAAATAAACTATCTGCTTTAAATAAGAAAACAGTAGTAACTAATCGTAAGATTAATAAATATTTAAACAATGCTCGTCGTATTAGTAAAACAGATAAGAGTGCTCTAGAAGAAAACAGTAATGCTGTTTATCGTAACTGTCGTGAACTAGAAAAGACTTTAGCAGAAATCAGATCTCTAAGAGAAGAATTAGAAGAAGCTAAAGACGAAAATCACAAGAGCAATAATATTAATAAAACTAAAATCAAATACATCAAAGAATCTATTATTGCTGGAACATATAATTATGATCCAGAAACATCATTACTAACATTTAATGTCTATAGTAAAAGAGATTACCATAGAGCGTTCTGCTTAGAAATATCTCTAAGTGATTTCAAAAAAATATTATTATCTGATACTAATAAAAACTTAAGAATTAATTTCTATCAAATATAAAAGATGTAATTACTTACATCTTTTTCTTTTGCATAATAATACAATAAATAAAATAACTATAACTAAAGGAATAATATAGAACCAATTAAAAGATTTCTTTTCTTCCGTGACTTCAACAATCTCCTCATTAATTACAACATGTCTATCAATATTAGGAATATCAAATTCATAGAATTCAATAAAATCATCATAAGTATTAATTCCTAGAATCATTTTATTATTGTAAAAGACAACATCTTCAAGTTCACCAACTCCCCCAGGAGTAACAATAGTATCTAATTTATTACCACCCAAATCATAAACATGAATAGTATTAGTACCATCTCCACCAAGTCTTACCCAAGACCAAGTAGAATAATATATTAAACCATCATAATATGTCCATCCTTGACGACCAACATCAGAACTCATATTCATTCCAATAATAAATGGTAATTTAGATTTCAAAGAAAAATCACTATTATAATAAAAACCAGTACTTATTGTTCTAACTGCATATAAATCTTTATCTTCTACATAGGTAATGCTTCTAATTGGTAAAGATATTTTAATATCTCTAAGATGGTTAAAATCAGTACCATCAAATACATGTAACAAACTTAAACCATCACCATGTAAAACATATATTTTATTCTCTTTACTATTATAAGTAACATCATTAGCATGACCAACATCACTAGTGTAAAACTCTTTTATTAACTTCTTAGTATCTAA
>JAFPMR010000013.1 GCA_017411235.1 Bacilli bacterium
GAACATTATTATCAAGCAATGAAGTTTGATAATGAAGAAATAAGAAATAGAATTATTAATGCTCTGACTCCTAAAGAAGCATCAAATATCGGAAGAGATAGAAATAATAAAAGAATAGATAATTTTAAAAAAATAAAGAATGATGTAATGTTTAATGGTGTTCTAGAAAAGTTTAGACAAAATAGAGACATTGCTTATAAATTAATTGAAACAAGAAATAATGATATTGCGGAAGCTACAGTAGACGAATACTATTGGGGTATTGGTAAAGATAAAAGTGGAGAAAACAATATTGGTAAGATTCTTGTTAAGGTTAGAGATAGAATAAAAAGGGAAATATTAGATAGTATTATTAATAATGCTAAAAAAGAAAAAGAAGTATTTGTAATAGGACATTATAATCCAGATATTGATTCAATCTTTAGTAGTTATTTATTAACTAAGGTCTTAAATAGTTTAGGTGTTAATGCCAAGTTTGCTTTTTTAGATAATTATGTTGTTAATGATAATGATCAACGAATTATAGATGATTATTTAGATGAACAACCTATAGTTGTAGATAAGAATAATAAGTTTATAATAGTAGACCATAATAATCTAGAGGGGTTAGAAAAAGAAAATGTTATTGGATCTATAGATCATCATATTATAAGTGGAGAAGTATATGATACTTTAGAAATAGAATATGCTTCTACTGGTTTGTTAATATATGATTTATTTAAGGATGTATATAAATTCAAGAAAAAAGAAAAAGAATTAATAGCATTAACAGTTTTAACTGATACAGATTATTTATGTAGTTCAAGATTTACAGAAGAAGATAAAAAATTATTTAATGAATTAAAAATAAAGGTTGATGTTAAAGAATTACAACGTAAATACTTTGTTATTAATGATTTTAATAAAGAGATTTCTTTAGCTGTAAAAGATAATTATAAAGAATATGATTTCAATGGTAAACATATATGTCGTACGATGATTTATAGTTATCATGATGAATATAAAAAATACTATCAAGATTATTTAGAATATGCTAAGAAGAATAATTATTTATTAATATGGTGTGATTATGAAAGTATGAAAACTTATGTTTACTATAATGATGAAAAGATAAGTTTAGATTATATTCTTACTAGTACCAATTTAGTATTAAAAATGTTAAATATATAAGATTACTTTAGTAATCTTTTTTTTATAAATATAATTTATTGTTGGGGTGTGATATAAACAATTTTTATTGTATATATTAATAATATATATTTGACTTATGAATTTAATGATAGATAATACAATTAGGAAGGAATAAGTTTGTTTATGAGAAAGGTTTGCGATAGTGATTTTGGTGGCAAAGAATACGAAGGGGAATGCAAAGAAAAGAAATGCTTTAAATACATTATTTTAGATAATAGTGGTAGTGTAGCATTGTTTGGAAGTGAGAATGATTATAGACTTCCGAAAGTAGATGAATTAAATGAGGAGATTGTTGTAGATAAGGTTGTTGCAGAATTAAATGATCAATTAACAACGATTGAAGAAATAAAAGGGGAAGAAAAAACTAAGTACAATATTGATGTGTACGTAGCTAAAGTAAATAAAAAAGATGACATTAATGTTAAATGGGTAGCTCCAGAAGAAGCATTAAAGATTATTAGTATGTTTAAAAGAAATATTGAAGCACAAGAATATGATCGTAAATTTGAAATCTTAGAAGATGAAAATGCTTTAAGAGATTATATTATTAAATATATTTATTAAGATTAGTTTTACTAATCTTTTTTTATGATATAATCTACAAGAGGGAAGAGTATGAATAAGATAGAAACGTTAAAAGATACTTATAGATATATATGTGGTGCTTATTATGGTATTCGCGAAATGGATGAGTATGATTTGAAAGAATATATATTAAAAGATATCGATGAATATATTGATACTTTTATAGAATTAAATCCGATTCCAGATTTTGATTTTAAGAAAGAAAGAGAACAAGTTGACAATGATTTACCATTAATAACAAAATTACAAGATGCACTCTTAGTTTTGCCTAAAATAGGGGCACCAATGGAGTTGGTGCTATTAGTAAAGAAAAGAATAAAGAGATGTAAAGAAGACAAATTGTAAAATAATTTATTTTTTTTGATTGACATATATTTATATACTTTGTATAATTAAGATACTTAATAGTATTAAGATAGAAGGACGAAATTCCAAAGGTCCTAGCGATACTTTTATAGTATTGAAATGGTGATAAACATTTGCTTTAGTGTAATATGAATAATATTATACTGGAACTGTGAGAAGCATTGTTTTGATCGACATTTTATTAATTAATTAGGTTATTAAGTTAACCTTGTTGGTTGTATATGGGAATGAAAGACTTCTTGTATGCATTATTTAATTAATAATTTGTAATAGAAGATTGATGATCTTAATTGGTTTTAAGATGGTATATGTGAGCTCATCTCACATATACTTGTACTCACTTCTACGATTTATCATTCAGCTATTAAGTTGGATATCCTCAGCGGGCTTATATTTAAATGGATGAGCCGAGCAAATTTTACCTGTCAGTAAGATCTTGGTAACCCGCCGAAAAAAAAGCAGTGTTGACAGACATTGCTTTTTTCATGTGTAAAATTACATTTATTTTGTAAATTTTAAAAAATGTATTGACATCTATAAATATAGTATGTATAATAAAGATACTTAATAGTATTAAGATAGAAGGACATAATCAAAAAAGTCCTGTCAATACTTTTTTAAGTATTGGAGCAATCGAAAGATTGTTTTAAACGGTTATTTGATAATTATTGGTTATTAATTTAGCCATTCTTGTATTTAGGAATGAAAGACTTCTTTTATACATATTATTAATTATCATTAACTTTAGAAGTATGATGGCTTAATTGGTTTTAAGCTGGTATGTGTAAGATTAATTTCTTACACATATCTGGTAATCACTTCTACGATTTATCATTCAGCTATTAAGTTGGATATCCTCAGCGGGCTTATATTTAAATGGATGAGCCGAGCAAGTTTTACCTGTCAGTAAGATCTTGGTAACCCGCCGAAAAAAAAGCAGTGTTGACAGACATTGCTTTTTTCATGAGTTAATTTATTTTTATGTTATAATTATAGAGGTGAAGCATATGGAAAAGAAAACATTTAAAGAGAAAATTTTACTAATTACTTATGCAATAGTTTTATTTGTCTTCTTAATGAATTATCATTGGGTTGTTAATGTTTTTAAATACTTATGGAAGATTCTGACACCATTTATTATGGGTGGAATTATTGCTTTTATAGTAAATGTTTTAGTTAATTTAATAGAGAAGAATTTGCTATTTAAAATGAAAAAAGGTAAGAGAGCATGTTCTATTATTTTATCTTTATTAATCATATTTAGTATTCTTTCTATTTTAGTTGGTATTCTAGTTCCACAAATTAAAGGAGCTGGAAAGATATTCGTTGATAATCTTCCTAAATATAAAGAAACGGTTTATAATCTAGGAACTAAATGGGGACTTAGTGAAGAAGTTCTAGATGTTATTGATTTTGAAAACGTTGATATTTCTAAGGAAGTATCTAAATATTTATATAGACATTCAGATAGTGCTTTACCAATAATATTTGGTTATGCTAGTTCAGTAATGGGTGTTATTGGTAATATCGTAGTTGGTATCATCTTTGCTATTTATTTGTTGTCTACTAAAGAGAGTTTAAGTAGACAGATTAAAAAGTTATTAAAGAAGATTTGTAAGAAAGATAAATATGATAGAATTCTAGAAATAGCATCTTTAACTAATGATCGTTTTACTAATTATGTTAAGATTCAAGTTACAGAAGCATGTATTTTAGGTATTTTATGTTTTATAGGTATGTTAATATTAAGACTTCCTTACGCAGCACCAATTAGTGTTATTATAGGCTTTACTGCCTTAATACCAATATTTGGTAGTTTAATAGGTGGCGCTGTTGGTGTATTCTTAATATTCATGGTTAATCCAGTTAAAGCTATTATATTCTTAGTATTCTATTTAATATTACAACAAGTAGAAACTAACGGTATATATCCTAAAGTAGTAGGAGATAAGATTAATCTTCCTGGTATTTGGGTATTAGTTGCTGTATCTTTAGGTGGAACTATTTGGGGAGTACTTGGTATGTTAATAGGTGTTCCTACATGTTCAGTTATTTATCAATTGCTAAAGGAATATGTTAATGGTAAGAAAGAAACTAGTAAATAGTTTCTTTTTTTATGGTACAATTTATTTAGGTGATAGTATGAAAAAGAAATTGTTAGTATTATTCTTGTTTTTATCTATATTTATGATAGTAGGTTGTAAGAAAAAAGAAGAAGAAAAGCCAAAGGCTGTAGATGAGGTTAGAGACCTAAAAGAAGACGAAATAGAAGAATTAACAAATAGAATAGATGCATTCTACTATTTTGATATAAATCCTGCTAAAAGCTTTAAAACGAGTGAATTAACGAATCAAGAAGTATTATTATGGGCTAGTTTTAAGGAATATGTTGATGGAACAGATTTCTCTAAGTTTGAAACATATGCTAAGGAATATTTAGATTTTTCTTTAGAGCCTGAAGATATTCTTTGTATGACCCATTCAAATATTCTTGGAACTTCTGATTATTTATTCAAATATGATGTTAATACTAAGAAATATATTGAAAACAAAGAACATGTTAAGCATTCAGAAACTGGATATTATGCGTACGTTTATAACAAGTATTTAAGTTCTCAATTTAAAAATGGTGAATATATTATTACTTTTGGCAAACTATTCAGCGATACTGATGTTGTTTATAGTAATAATGTAGATTATACAATAAAAAGAAATTGGTATAAGTCTTATAGTGATGCTAAAGCTAAGAAAAATCCAGTTATAACTAATTATAATAATACTAAGGCTGAAGAATATTTAAAAACGTTAGATGAAAAAGATTTAGTTAAATATACATATACATTTAAATTAAAAGATGGTAATTATATTTTAAAGAGTTACGAAATTGAAGAATAAAAAAAGAAGCTATTAAGCTTCTTTTAATTTTTTACTTGTTTTTTGTTTCATCCAATCTTTACCATCAACAACTCTTGATACAAGCATTGAAGAAGATGTATCACCAACAACATTTAATAGTGTTGCAGGTGGATCGATAATTGTTGCAATAATTGTTAGGATAGGTAAAGCTGTTAATGGGAATCCCATCATTGTTAAGATTAATGTTTCTGAAATTGTTCCACCACCAACTGGTACAGCTGTAACTAGTAATGTTGCAAGTAATGCAACTCCTAGAACAGTCCATACACTTGGATGTGTTCCGAATAAGTATACTAAGAACATAATCTTAAATACAGAGCCAATAACTGATCCATCTTTATGGAAACTAGTTCCTAATGGAATCATTGTTTCAGCAATATCATTTGATACACCAATCTTTTTAGCACAATCAGTATTTACTGGAATTGATGCTGCAGATGAACATGTACTGATTGCTGTTGCAGTAGCAGGTAGGATATTAGCCCAGAAGGCTTTGAATCCTTTAGCACCACCAGCAATAAAGGCATATAGTGAATAAACTATGAAGTAGAATAGTAATGCTACTACTGTATAAACGATAAATGTTTTACCGAAGCCAACAGC
>JAFPMR010000112.1 GCA_017411235.1 Bacilli bacterium
GATGATGGTACTGGGGATAAGATTAATAATATTAGTACTGATCTTGAAACTATTAAGGCAGATGTTGCTACTTTAACAGAGAGTAATAATAATTTAGTTTCTACTATTGAGAGTAATAATCAATCTATTACTAATTTAAATAATAAAGTTAAGAGTATTGATGAAACTAAGTTAAAAGGTTTATATAGTTTATATGATTGGAATAAAGGTTTAAAGGCTCAAGCAACTACAGGTTATGGTGCTTCTTACGCTGTTTATAATACTAAGTATACTTTAGCAAATTCAAGATATGGAGCTCATTACTATGCTTATTGTTTAACTTCTGTATTACAAGGTGAAATGCCGGAGATTTGTAAATAATGAATAGAGAAATAGTAGAAGGAATAGATGATGATACTTTAATAGTATTATTAGATGACGAAGAAAAAGACACTTAATAGTGTCTTTTTTATATATTAAATTATTTAACTTTTGTTGCTCCTAAGTATGGAGTAGTATTGTGTAAATCTGGTTGAGCAAATGTATCGAATTCATTTGGATCTAAGTATTTTAATTCACTACGACTAAATTTGAATTGTTCATATACTTCTTCAACACAGTTTTCACATACATATGGATATTCTCCTAGTATTTGTCTTACATCGTCTACTAGAGGGCTTCTTTCAAGTTGGAATTTACCATCTATACAAGTAATACGGTAACCATAGTAACGATGATGGTATAGTCTTGTTTTACCAGTATTATCAGAATCATTAGGATTATCATGCCAGCCACTATGAGTTACTGTTCTAGTATGCATTGTAGTATTACCTTTAGAGTCTGTTTCTGTATAGACTTCTGTAGTTTCATATTCATAATAGAACTTTAAGTAATCATGTTTACTAGCCATTAATTGATATAAATAATTAAAGTAATCTTCACCAACAAATAAACCATTTCTAGTTATAATTTTATAAAATTCTTCATCTGTTTTTGTTATATCCATATGATCTTCTTGTCTAGCAAATCCATGTAGGCTTTCATCTTCGCTATCAAAATAAGTAGATATTGCTATTCTTGAACCTGGATATTTTGTATATAAGTGAACATGTCTATTAGGATAATTACAATCTACTTTCTTTCCGCAACCAGTTAATAACATTGAAGATATTAATAAGTAAGGTACGATTTTTTGTAATTTAAATTTCTTCATATATCTTCCCCCTTTAAATTAGAGTTATTTTAAACCAATTAAAATTTGCTGTCAAATTTAAATTGTGTTATTATAGATAGCACTTTAAAGGGGGATTTGATATGTTTGCAACACAATTTGCTGATCTTACAACAGGATACGAGAGATTTGATGCATTAAAAAAGAATTTAGAAGGTATATTCGATAAAATATATCAAATGAAAGAGTATAAATTAGATATTAGTTATTATGAAGCTAAGTTTGAAGAGTTTAAGAAAGAATTCAAATTAGCAGATGATTTCTTACAAAGTAGTAAAATGCCTTTTGAAGAAATGCAAAAAGATTATGAAGGTTTTACTTTAACTGAATGTAATAAAAAGTTAGAAAAACTTACTATGGAGTTTGAGGAGAATGTTACTCCTATATATAATATCTATTTACTATTAACTAGAATAGATGAAAAACTATATGATGAAAATGATGATGATATAGATGATGTTATTAAACAAACTATATTATTAATAGATCAATTAAATGGTATTTATACTCATAATAAAATAGAAGTTACTAGATTAATTGATAAAGCTTATGAAGTTATATTTAATTCTTTATTATATGAAAAGGTATATGGTAGAAAAGATATATTAAATTATATAAGTCAAAAGAATTTATCTACTAATAGAGAAAACTTAGGTAAAGTATTAAGAGATCATGTTAATGAATTAATGGCTGAAAGAAGACTAGATAGAAAAGAAGTAGATGAAGAATTATTACAACATTTAGATGAAGGATTAGGTTATGATTATTTAAGTGAAGAATTCTTAGGAACTTTATCTAGAAAGTTAATGACTTCTAAACATAGACAAATTAATTATCGTAAGCAACAAATGAGTGATTATGTAACTGATGCTATTAGAGAAAATAATAAATCTTATACTAGTTTAGTAAGAAAAATGGATGACTCTAAAACTAAAATGAGTGCTTATCGACGTGCTAGAGTTAAAGTTGCTGCTAAAGCTGCTGCAATTATCTTAGCTCCATTAATTGCTTTAGGTGCTGGTTTAGGTGGTGGTAGATTATTATCTAATAACATAGATGAATATGCTACTATTACAAGAAGTGTTAATATGGAAACTGGTGCTATTGTTAGTGAACCTGTTAAAGTATATGATGAAAAAGCTACTTCTTATGTAGCTACTATTACAGTATATGATCCATGGAGAAAGAGCCCTACAGGTATGGGTTATATTAGAAATGCTGTTGCATATGAATATATAGTACCTGAAAATGTTGAAGATGGTTATCATGTTACTATTGAAGATATTGAAGGTAATTTAAGAGAAAAATATAGATTTAATGAACCAAAACAAGAATTAAGTCCTGAAGATAGTATGACAGAATCAGAAATAGTTGTTACAGAAACATATCAAGATAAAAACGATTCAAGAAAGAGTAGTAAATATGTATTACCATTTGGTATAGGTGCATTTATTTTGACTCTTGTTGGAGAAGGATTCTTACTATATTTTAATGAGTATTCTATATCAGATTTATTTAATGAACTAGATAATGCTTATGAAGATGTTAAAAGAGGTAAGAAAACTAAGAAAGAATTATTAGAAGAAATGAAAGCTATAAAGGGTAGACTTGATAGCATTAAAGCAGATAAACAAAAAATTGAAGCAGAATATGGTATTACAATAGATGATAAATTACTTGAAGAACCTAAACCTGTTGCTGAAATAGATTATGCTGAATTGTTTAAACAATCTCAACCTCAAGAAGTTTCACATGGTAGAAGATTTTAGATTAGAAAAAGACATTTTATAATGTCTTTTTTAAATGATATAATAATGTTGGTGAATGATATGTTTACAGGAGATTATAATTTTTTTGATTATAAATATAATATTACTGGATATAGTGGACAAGATTTTGGATCTTTTCCACAATATCTGTATTTAATATTATCTTTAATAATTATTGTAGTTTTACTAATAGTTCTTAGAAAGAGTAAGAAGGATAGTATTAAAAAGATACTTAGAGTAGTAGGTATCTTTATGATAGTATTCTATTTAAGTAAAACTACTTGGGAATCTTATTATGATATTAAACAAGGTGGAGGATTTAACTGGTATTTATTGCCATTAGATACTTGCTCTATTATTATGTGGGCTTCTGTAATAGCTGGTTTTTGTAAAGGTAAGATTAAAGATTATGCTGCATCTTGGTTAGCTACTGGATGTATAGTGGGTGGAATAGCTAATATGTTATTCTTAAATGCTTTTAAGTATTATCCATTCTTGTCTTTTGGAGCATTTTATTCAATGATATGGCACTTAATAATGGTTTTATTAGGATTTATACTAATTGTTACTAATTATGTTGATATGAGCTATAAAACTATTATTAAAGGGTTTATATTTCATTTAGTTATTTCACTTGTTGTAATACCTATTAATTACATATTTCATTTTGATTTTATGTTGTATAAAGATTTAGGTGGTGTAC
>JAFPMR010000113.1 GCA_017411235.1 Bacilli bacterium
AGCGGAGCGTCAGAACATTGTCAAATCGAATTTCCCCCGCAGAGGCCCGAAAAGTGCCGGGATGGCGGGCTTTTTGTTAGACAGTCCCATATGTATCTAAATATTTATGATTTGCATAAGGGGTCCAAGGTAAAGTAAATCCTTGTTTTAGTACTCCAGTAGTTAATTCAGGTACTTTAGTGCCTATATTATATCCATCTGCTAGTTGATATTCTCCATCTATAACGCCTTCAGTAGATGTAAATATATAATAACCATTAACTAGTACTTCATCAGGGAAATTATTTAATGCACCATGTTGAGAATTATTTCCAATTTCTGCACATTTATCTACAGCAGCACCTCTAAGTAATACATCATTTATACCTAATGTATAATTATAAATCTTTCTACCTGGGGCATACACTTGAGTACCATAATCAGTTATAAAACCAACATAAACCAATAAACTACCGTCTGTATCTTTTTTTAAATGTGTTTCAATATCTGAATCTGAATAACCAGATGATCCTGTATGAGCACCATTGTCATTCATGACATATACAAAGTATTTTAACTCATCATTTTCATAGTAAGAAAATACAAAATAAGTACAAGCTTTATGATCAAATAAAGCATCAGTATAAAAAGTAAAAGGTACTTTATAAATATTACCTATTATTGGTTTACCTTTAGTTGGGTTATCTTTCCAAAATTCATTATAAATATCTGCTGAATGCCAACCTTCTTCTAATGCAGTAGTTACATTAGAACGATATTTACTTTGATATATTGAATTATTTCTAAATGCATAAGGATAGAAATAAGAAACATAGTACTGCCTGTTAGGGGGCAATACTATGGTTAAATTAAATGGTGAAGTATTACTCATTATTTAGTTTTCCTTAAATATAAAACTAGAGCCAATGTACATAAATCTACTATGTTTTGGTCTTTTGGTTTAGTAATAAATTGAAATCCTCTATCCATCAGATTTTGCATCAATGATTCATTTGATACATCTTTTGGGTAAAGGAATGTAGTATTTTCTTTAATATGAGTTAATAGCTCATCTAATTTATCTTCCATTATATAATCTCCATAACAGGTTTTATTCTTTTATAGTTTTTTTAAATAAATCAATAATAATTTTCTATTTTCTATTTTTTATCTACGCCCCTACGGGGCTTCAAGATTTATATTTTTTAAGGATTTAATATGTTTGAGTTACCTAAAGAGTTGTTTGAAGTTGAATTAAAAAATTTAGAAGATATTGTTATAGAACCAAGACTTAAAGATGAAGGTTGGTGTATTTATTATAACTTTAAGAAGAAGATGGGATATGATCAATGCATTTGGGTATCACTGATAATAGATAAAAACAATAAGTTTGAATTTCATTATTGCAGTAACATAAACAGTAATGATTTTGAGATACAAACTGTTCAGAAGAGAATGGAAGTTGTTGCTAATTATTTAGAATTATTAGGGTATAAATTATATGGATAACTTAAATATATCTAGAGATTTGTTTCTTGGTTTAAATAATAATCATGCTTCATTCCAATTATTAAAAAGCATGATTAAAACAGGTAAAAGAAATGATAAAACATATTATATGATTCCTATTAGAGTACTATATAAAACACTATGGTGTAATTACTCATTTATTATTACATACAGCATATATCAGGAAGGAGATATACGTATGGATATAAATAAAAACATATATACAAAAAATTACAGTGATTATATGGCATTAAAATGCTATTGTGGAACTGAAGTATATAGACCATGTGATTTATTAAGAAATTATTTTAATATTCTTGGTTTAATTAATTCTAGTTCAACTGTAGTTGCTAAACATGGTATATGGGTATGGCAGAAATAATAGAGGAATTAGCTAAAGCATATGTAGATGGTATGCCTTTAGATACTATAAAAGATAAAATTGAAGATATAGTTACTACATATTATAAAGATAATGTATTTACTGTAAGTATTTATTTAATTGACTATTCACGCATATGTATTTACATAAATTTAAGCGATTTACCTACTTTTAATATAAATAGTAATTATATCGGTAGAGCAATAGGTGAAATAGTTAATTATTTTGAAATACTTGGTTTTAAGGAAATATCATGACTAATAAAGAATTAATTAATGTAATAGATAATCTACCTGAAGAATTGTTTGTAACAGAACGATTCAGTGGTATTTCTTTCTGTAATGAGTATTTTAACCCTGCTTTAAACTGTTACATATTCATATACTGGGATAACCAAGATATTAAATATGAGGTTAAAGTATATGCCATCAGTGGTAAATTTGTAATAGCTCTAACTAAAAGAGAAAGTTCAGTTGCATTTAAACGTACTCATAAATTCATACAGAAAGTAGCAGAGAGTTTTAAAGCATATTTAGAAATTCTAGGATACCAAGGATATATAAGATTATATGACCGTGAATAATAGAGGTTACATTGTGGAAACAGAATTTGCTAGAACAATTTTAAATATGCCTTATGATATATATAAAAGCTTTAATTATGTAACAAACCATATAGATGCATATCATAATATTTGGAGAATTTATTACAGAAAAAGTAAAAAATCTCAATATATTATTAGAGTACAACAATGGAATAGTGTAACTATTGAAATAAGCGCAGAAGGGTATGTTGTAAATTTAAAATATGCTCCAAAGTATTTAGTTAAAATAGTTAATAAAATAGCTAATTATTTTTCTATTCTTGGTTTTCCTATAAAGGTATGGGGATTATGAATAAGACAGTATTAGATTTAATAGAAAATATGCCATATGAGGTATATGGTAATAAATACTTTAAAGGTAGACACTTTAATAGTGGAGTAGATTACTACCAATGGAATTATGATACTAAATCCAAGTATTATGATTATCAAATTAATATATTTGAACAAGGTACTTATTTAGAAATTTATGCTTATAAAAATGATAGAATTTTACCCGCTAGGTTAGTGCCTAAAACAATAGCAAATACATTAAATAGTATAGCTAGTTACTTTAATATTTTAGGTTTTACTGTGGGGAAAATTCATGATTACTAATGAAATAATAAAGATAATAAAACATATGCCTCATTGTGTATATAGTAATGAGTACTATAGGAATAATCATTATATTAACAATATAGGTTATTGTTCATGGAATTATGATACTAAATCTAAATACTGCTCTGATTATCAAATCAAATTATTTGAACATGATGATAGAATTGGTATCTATCTCTTTAGAATGGATAATGTTTTACCTGTCAAAAGAGGACCTAAAGTAATTATAAATTCATTACAAAGTATAGCAGATTATTTTAGAATTATTGGTTTTAAGGTAGAAACATTGTATGACCATAGATGAAGAAAATAGAATAAATATATTATCTAAGTTACCTAATGAATTACTTCAAACCAAAGAATGTAAATTAGAACATTCTTGGATTAATAGTACATCTACTGCAGCTTGGAGAATACTAGATTACCATGAACAATATGACCTTAGAGCAATAAGAATATCTATAACTCATAAAATTAATAATTCTTACTATGTAGTTATTCATGTGTATATTTCAGGTACATGCTATAGCTACTTTGAAGCACCTAGAGATAAATTATATCCTCAAGTTGATATAGCATATCAGATAGCTACTTATTTAAAAATATTAGGGTTACATGTATATGACCATTGAAGAAATAGAACAACTAATTAAAGATATACCTGAAGAACTATTTGAAATACCTAAATATGGTAAATTAATTAGAACAGTATCTACTGTTTCTACATATGGTTCTCCTTATGTAGTATTACAAATAACTACAGGTTCAATCCCTGTAGCTCAATTTTCTATATTTAATAATATGAAATTTGTATTTAAGTTATATTTAGAAAATAGATATAGATTAATGAGCTGTTTAAAAACACAAATCCCAAATGTATTAAACCAAATTAAATCATATTTAAGTATTCTTGGTTTTAAAGAAGTTGGTTTAGAAGGATTTATGCATGGACGCTAATGAATTACTAGATATATTATATACAGTACCATATAACAAACTAATAAATGGTACTGTAGATTATAGAGTACGTACTTTCACAAATATTGCATCTAATTTAGCTAGAGTAGATATAGATTTTATGAGAGGTAATACTTGTATAGGTTTCATAAGAGTATTTGGTAATAATACTATAGACCCTGCTTTTCCAGAAGAACACGAAAGAAATACAACGTATAAATGTTATAGTAAATGCTTTGAAGCTATGGAACGTGTTATAGCATATCTAGAAATATTAGGATTTAAAAATGACCGTTAAGGAATTACGCAGTATATTAGATTCTATACCATATAGTATATTAACCTATGATAATAGTGATTATGAATTTCATGGAATGTTACATGGCATAGAAATAAGATTTGAATATGATAATTTTATTAAATGCTATTTAACAGTATATACAAGTGGTTATATGAGAGATGTAACTATTCCATATAGTAATGAATATGATAAATGTGTTCAAGCTATGCATAATACTAAAACATACTTAGAGATACTAGGGTTTAAATCAATATGATTACTTTACCTGAAGAATTATATACTAGTGAATTAGTAGATATAATGAGTACTACTAATGAAGAAGATGAGAGTATTACATTAAGTATATGGTTACCATATAGATATAAACATGAAACAGAAGATGTAGCTGATATTCATTTTTGGTTAGAAAAGAACACTTATTATATAGACCAATATGACTATAATTTAAAAGATAAAGCAGGTAATGAAATAGTTAATAATGAAGTAAAAGAGATATTAGTTAATATAAAGAATTATTTAGATATTATTGGTTTTAAGGATATTTCACAAGATGAATACTAAAACAGCAAAAGTAAAGTAAAGCCCACTTAATAGTGGGCTAGAAAAGGCTGTTAACTGGTCCGCTATAACTAAGCGCATAACAGCTCTATTTATGTTAGTTACGCTAACTGCATAACAACGATCAAAAGTATTATATTAGATAAATACGTACTTATCCATCATTTTATATGGTATGGTTGTATTACTATAGGAACAACCATTACCATATAGGAAAACATAGTAATTAATCATTTCTTTTTCTTACCACCTTTACAAGCCATAATGCTCTCCTTATTCAAATAGTTTAACCTTTACGCCCTTTCTCCAATTCCTCAATCATGCTTTCCAATTCGTTAATTCTCACTCTAGCGTCATGCCTTTGTGATTTAACTTCCTGGTAGTCTGTTTCAGTTATTTCACCCTCTGCAAACTTAATAGCCTTGTAGTCGGTATCGGATAGATATTTTTTCAGTTCTACGATTTCAGCTTGATACTGCTCAATTAAAATCATGCTTTCAGTTTTATGTGGTGCAAAACCTTTGAGATAAATCCATCCATTCAGTTCGCTAACTTCTGTATCTGTAATAGCAACAGTGTTATCTTGCCAACCTAATTGATAAGCCACTGCAGTATTTTCA
>JAFPMR010000114.1 GCA_017411235.1 Bacilli bacterium
GTGGTAATACTAATGATAGATTATCTGTAGAAGATTTATTTAGAAAAGCTTGTAAGGAAAAAGATGTACATGTTATGTTGATTTTTCCTGAAATAACAGAAGAAGCTAGACATGAAGCTGAAGGACGTGGTGTAAGTCCTGCTAAAGCTGCTTATATTTTAGAATTATTAAAAGAAAATGATCAATTACATTTTGATGATTTAAAGAATAAATCAGCTAGTGAATTAATTGAGATTCAAGATACTGGTATGTACTGTCGTGGTGGTTATACTTTAAATAGTGGTAAATGTGAAAGAGTAGTTAAGGAAGAAGATCCTCAAGAAGGCAAAACATGTCCTGAAAAATATGAACAAATAAAAGGTAAATGTTATAGAATATCTGATACGATGACACATGAACCATATTGTAAAGATGATATGGAATTAAAAGATAATAAATGTGTTGGTACTGAAGAAGTAGCAGCTACACCATCTAAATATACTTGTAGTAAAGGTACTGCTATGACTAGATATGAAGCTGGTCTTACAGGTAAGAATGATGGAGATGCTAAAGATATTGTATGTGTAGATACTTCAAATGCTACTCATCCAATGAGTCCTTGTGAAGCTGGTAAGGCTGGTGATGGTACTGAATACTTAGAATCTGGTGGTAAATGTTATTGGCATCGTGCTGGTTTATTACCTGAAGGATGTCCTGGTAAGATTAAAGTTGGAGATGCTTGTTGGGATGATGCAACTAATGTATTAATTTGTAAGGGTGCTCGTGATGGAAAACAATATAGTAGCAGAAGTGAATACTGCGAAGGATCTGTTAAATATACTAAACCAACTGTAAGTGAGTATAAGTGTGAATCTGGATATACATTAGATGGTAAGAAATGTATTAAAGAGATTACTAAAGATCCATCTCTTAAAGTAGCTTGTGGTAAAGGTTTAACTAGTTATCAAGATAGAGCATGTATTGATTATAATGATACTGCTGACTTTGTAACAGGTTATACATGTACTGGTGGAGCTAAATTAGAAAATAATAAATGTGTTTACTACGAAGTAGAAGATGCTATGCGTAAATAAGATATCTTAGGATATCTTTTTTATTTGGTTTTTATGTTATAATTATTATAGTAGGTGATTGTAATGAATACTATGGAAGTTTTACAACGACAAAAAAGTGAATTAAGTTGGTTAATGGAAGTAGCTAATAATATAACTATATATGGATTTGGTGAAAATAATGATAATTTATTAGAAATGCAAATGACTGATAGAGAAAGAGGTACTCATCAATTTCAAATATATAAATTAAAAAGAGAATTAGAAGAACTATATGTAACTATGAAAACTGCTGGTATGATAAAATTGCCTTTGCTTAAAAGAAAAGCTGCTTTGATTCAAAAACAGATTGTAGAGTTATCTGCAGCTGATGAATTAATAAGAGGAAGATCATTATAAGATATCGTGTGATATCTTTTTTTATTATGTTATAATTGATAATAGGAAGGTAAGATGTCTATGGATTATGATATTAAGATAGATACTTTAACATCTAAACAATCTGAGTTTGAGACTTTAAAGAGTAATGTAGAAGATATCTATAATGAACTTAATAATTGTTCTATAAATAGTTTACCTTTGGAATTAAGTAGTCTTAAATCATCTTTAAGAAAATCTATTACTAGATTAAAGACTGGTTATACTAATTCAAATACTTGGTTAAAAAAGTATGTTAATGAACTTAGTAATTTAGAAGATAGTATTGCATCATTTAGTTCATCTTCATTAGATAAACCAATTGAATTTAAAGGCGAATTCATTGATTTATTTGGTAAGAAGACTTTATATAAGTTACAAACAGGTTATGTAGATCCTAGAACATTAGAAGGTAATTTAGCATATGGTACATATGAATTAAAATCATTTAGAGCTTCTAATGGAGTAGAGATACCATATTATGTTTATGTACCAGAAGGTGCTCAAGAGAATTTACCTGTTATGTTATATATGCATGGTGGTAGTGCACATGGTACTAGTAAATCTTCTTGGTTAAATTATGGTTTACCTAATATGATTTCTAATAGAGAAGTTACTCCTCAAGGAATTATTATATGTCCTTATATTAGAAATTTTGAAGGAGATAATATTGGTCAAGGATTAATTGAATTAACTAATAGTGTAGTTAATGAATATAAAGCTGATACTAATAGAATAAGTCTTAGTGGACATAGTTATGGTGCTATTACGGGGTATAAAATGGTTAATAATAATCCTAATTATTTTTCAGCATTTGTTCCAATTAGTGGATGGAGCCAAGCTAATAATCAATCATTTAATAATGTGAATGTTTGGGCATTCCATGGTTCTAATGATAATAGTGGTTCTACTTCTTGTAGTGGAGCACAAAAACAAGTTAATTATATTAACTCTAGTGGCGGTAATGCTTCTATGTATATTTTCAAGGGTGGAGGACATGCGGTTCAAGGCAAGGTTTATGAAGGTACATTTATGTCTCCAGATGGTAAGGAAGAAAGTCCGTTAGAGTGGGCTTTAAGACAAACAAAAGGGTAAGAAAATACTCTTTTTTTTTATTTTATTTCTATGTTATAATGATTTTATAGAATAGGATGGTATACTATGTCTTTTAAACGTGTAAATAAGAAAATATTATTAATTCTAGTAATCTTATTATTCTCTGTTTTATTAATAAATGGTAAGAGTATTTCACATGCTTTTACTAGTTTATTTAATGCAAAGAATGAAGGAACTGTACTAGAAGAGGATGAATTAAGTAATGTAGTTAATGAAATGTATATTACTATTTTGGATGATAAAGCTAATGTAGTAGCTACTACTAATCCTAATACTACAGTACATAGTGATTATGCATTTACTCCTACTACTAATCCACGTAAGTATGTGTCTTATAGTGGTAAATATGTTTTATTATTTGAGGTAAAAGATACTGCTTCTTTAGATAAGAATAAGACTTTATTAAAAGAAGATGTAATATATAATATGACATTACCTGAATATATGATGGGATATGAAACATATCCTGAGGATAGTAATGTTACAAATGAATGCTTAGAATTCATATCTGAAAATGATCTTCAAGCTTGTGCTGGTGTTTATGGTACTAATCATTTACAAATGTTATTTAGTAGTCTTGGAGATAAATACGATATTAGATTTAATTATCAATTCTTTATAGAATTTGATGATTCTGGTAGGACACAAGATCCATCTTTAAAGACTTTTGATTTTGGTAAGTTTGGTTCATTACAATTAATGTTTGAAGGTGAACCTGTACCAACTGTTCAAGACGGTACTAATTATAAAGTTACTGTAACTAATAATGGAAACACAAGTATTACTAATAACTATTCTAAATGGACAGTTGATTTAAAAAATCTTAAAGATAGTCTTGAATATAATGGATATTTAGAAATAGAATATGGTTCTTATTTAGGACTTGCTATAGATAGAAATAATGTATATGAAAACATTGATATCTCTATAGATGGGGCCGTTTTAGATAAGAAGTATAACGATGATGATTTAGGCGGATGTTTCTATAATGATACCAATGATTGTTTAATACCATTCAGTATTGTTAATACAGATTCTATAGCTGGTGGCGGAAATGATGCTGCTTTAGCTAAAAAGATAAAATTAGATTTAAGTAGTAGTGACTTAGAAGGCATTGAAAACATTAAAGTAGTTTCAACATTAAAGAATTATGTTACTTATGGTACTAATGCTTCTAATGTATATTTAACTGTTACAGCTAATTACGTAGATTCAGATAATTTGCTAGATCGTTATTATAGTAGTATTGGTAACCATACATCATTTAGTAATCCAAGTACTACTCCAAATATAGGTATTACTTATAATAAAGAAGGAAAAGTTGCTGGCGAAATAGCAGATAGTATTACAAGTAAAATAACTATTGATATGGGTACAAAGAACTATATTGCTGTTGATGTTGGAGCCGGAAACTACTCAAATGATATGGGTGCATATTATTATATGAGTTCTAAAGGGTTCATGGCTGATGCAGATGATATTAGTGATACTCTTAGAGTTAAAATTAATAATGAAGAAGTTACATTTGAAAGATTAAGTGATTTAAATATTAATTATCTTGTTAATGGAATAGACAAGATTGACCCTGCAGTTCAAAGGCAAATGGCTGCTGTTATTGATACTTATGGTGATAATGTTGATGGTAATCTACATAATATCTTAAAAGGACCTGAAAATGATGATGGCGATTATTATTGGTTAGTTATTTCTAGAGATACTTTAAATACAGCTAATTTAAATTCTGATGGTAATAATATTTATGATGATAATACAAGTAGTGGTGTATTGGGTGTACCTGCTGCTTGGAAAGTATATTTCTTCAATGTTTCTAAGAGTAAGATTGAAGTTGAATGGGATTCTTATTTAGAAAAGGTTAATTATAACGGAACAAGTAATGCTTCTAAATTTGTTACTTTCCAAACTACAATTAATGGTTATAGTTATAGTGCTAAATATACTGATACTTTAACTAATCCATTAGTTCTTAGAAATGAAATATTAAATAATGGATTTGTTAGATGGGATGCTATATTAGATACTAAAGTAATAAAGAATGATAGCGATTTGATTCATGAATTAGCGTTGAATGTTTACTTACCTTATAATATGTCAATTGCATCAGAGGGATATTACAATGCTGACAACAATAGTTATATAGGTACTGTCGGTGGAGCTACAGGTACTATATTAGATGTTAGTGTACCTTATATATGCTCAGGGGAAACTGGTAATAAAATAAACAGTTGTACTGGATATCAAGCATACAGCGAAAATGGTTTTGGTACAGGTGTTACAAATTCTATTTATTCAATTAGCGCTGATAATAAATACACAGTTAAGTTAAATAATGTACCAACTAGAACTGAAGGTTATGTACATATTGTGTTCTTTACTAAAGTTTCTTTCTCAAGTGATTATACATATAATTTTAATTCTTATGAAGTTAATGTAGAAACAGTAGTTAATTCTAATATAAATGAATATACTGACTCTCATATGGGCGGAAATAGTCCAATGAGACGTTATGATATTGTTTCTAAATCTGCTGTTACTTATCCTTATACAGATTATGATAATAACTATGGTTCAGTAGGCCCTGATTCTGTTTATACTGATATTAAGCTATATTCTGATTATGGATATGGTTCATCAATAAATAGTGTATGTACTAGTTTGGATAATAGATATAATTGTAACAATAGACCACTATTGAATGGTAGATTCCAATTCTTCATACAAAGTGATTATTCTGATCGACTTTATATTGATGAACTACATATTAGTTTAAACGATGGTGAACATGTACTTGATGTTACAAATATAAGAGAGTATTTTGATAATGGTACTGTTCCTGGTAATTTAGGTGGCCAAGACCCAAATTGGTCAGCCGGTGCTGTGCCAGATCAACCTTTTACAGTTTGTGAAGAAGATGATGAAGGAAATATTGGGCCAGATGCTATTTGTGCTAATATTAGTGCAGTTAGTAATGGTTATACGGTAGAACTAACTAATTTAGATAATGTTTATTATATTAGTGCTACTACTAAGGCTATAACAGATTTCAGTGGTTTCTTTGATAATGTTGTTTTAAATGGTAATACTTATGGATATTATTTATATGCAGTTCCGTTTGAATGGGAACCTAATGATCAAAGTGTTAATAATGGCAATACATTTTACTACTATACAGAGTGGTATCCTGAAGCAGATCTTTCAATTAATGCAAGTTATTATATGAGTAATGACTGGTCAGCTAATTATGCAGCTACTGTAGATTTAAGGGATAGTCATACTGATTATGTTAGAATTAGACCATTTGTTGATAGTGCTTATAATTACACATTGAAAAAGACACAAGGTTCAAAAATAGAAATTGATGATTTAAGAGAATTCTTAGATTTGAAAAATGTTGCTATTTATTTAGAGGATGGCAATTCTTCTTATGTTGTTTATGCAAACGAAGAATTTAATTCTAGATTTGCTGGTTCAACAATTACTTTTGATGATTCTGGAAATGGATTATTTGATGCAAAAATAATGTTACCTGCAGAAATATATGCTAATGCAGATTATGAATTACATTTCTCAATGTCTTATCGTCTTGAGTTGAAACCTGAAGTTAGAGAACAAGATTTCTATGAAGGTGGACATGTATCACTTAGAATAAATACTTTAGCTGAAAGATTGTATGACTGTCAAACTTGTGCTGCTATAATGGGTGGTCAAGAATATCCATCATCATTTGATCCTGGTTCAGGAATAATGCGAGTATATGCAAATCAATATGGATCTTCTATAGGATGGTTCCATTATCTATATCCTCCTACAGTAAATAAGGTTGCTTCTGGTTCTGTAGAAAATAGAGAATATACAATAACTTATACATTAAGATCTGCTGGTAAGAATGGACCTGTAGAATTAAAATTATTAGATGAAGCAAGTATTCAAACAAATAATTATTATACAAATCTAAATACATATTTTATTCAATTAAAAGGTTTGTTTGCTAAATATTCTAAATATAAGAATGTTAAGATAACTTATGAAAATGAAACATATGATGTACCTGAAACTAGTGGAGAGTTTAATATAGGTACAATACCTGCTACTGTTGAATATCTAGAAGGTAGTTTAGGAATGAAAATTAGATTCCAACCTAATAATTATGGAGATGTAGCAGTAGTTACTTACAAATTAGAAACTGATTATAGTTCGTTCTATGCAGAAGCTATAGAAAATGGCATATTAACTGCTGATGGTAAATTACCTGGTTATACTACTGCATTATCATATAGAGTTTATAATACTGCTAAAGATGAAAATTCTAATGAAAATAAAGGTTCAAATGGTTCATACATATCTGTTTCAGATGTTAAACCAAAGATTGCAAAGAGAAATTCTACTCTTGGTGTAGATTCACATAAATGGACAGTTTCATTTAATACTGGTGTTGATTCTCAACCAATAACAATTGAGGATAATCTAGAGTTAATAGTTGATGAAAGTCAATTAGATGCTTATAAGAATGCTTTAGAATTCTCTGATCTAGTTATTAAAGTAAATAATAATGTAATCTATCAAAATAATGAATTTACTGAAGGTTGGGAAAATACCGTTACAATTAATAGAGATGGATTAAAAACTACATATTTATTTAAAGATACTGATACAAAAGAATTTACTGGTGGTAATTCAGCAATAGTAATTGAGTATGTAACTAAATTAGATTTTGATAAACTAGATGAATACTTATCAAGTATTAATGTAACACTTAAGAATACTTCTACATTAGTTAAATCTGGTTTAAATGATAGTGCATTCTCAACTGCAAATATATCACGTACATATGGTCACACAGTTAGCAAAGCTAAATTAGGTAATACACTTAATGATTTAACTGAAGCTAATTGGAAGATTGAAATTAAAGCTGATGATAAATCAGAGAAGAATGTTAGATTTACTGATACGATGACATTAGGTTCTGATTTCGGTGAATACTTATCTATTTCTAAATTTAGAATAGAGTATAAGGAAACACCTAATTCTGAAATAAGAATATTATATGATTCAGAATCTGGTGTTAATAGTCTTGGTGATATAACGTTAGGCATGAATGATAATGATGCCTTCGAAATTGGCAAGAATGGTAAATATAATTTCAATATTACAATTCCTGAATTAAAAGCTAAGAGTTCTATTACAATTACTTATACTACTAAGGTAGATAAAGAAGAATATATTCTTGCTGGAGAAGTATTAGATAAAGAATTAGTTATTACTAATAAATTAGTTGATGAATTCTTTAATAGAACTTATACTCAAATAGCATCTACTAAAGTAAGTGCTGATATATCTAAGAAGTTTACAAGCTTAGGTAAGGATGCTACTGGATTTACTAGAATTAAATGGATGGTAGATGTTAATCTAGCTGAGTACTACAATTTAAGTGATTTAGATGGTTTAAATGTTACTGTTACTGATGATATTAGTAATGTATTTGGTCTAGAACCTGAAAGTGTTGAAGTTAGATACTTAACTGTTAATGCTAATGGTAATGTAGTAGGCAATAAGTTAACTGCTGATAAATATACAGTAACTACTGAAGATAATGTAGTAGTAGTTAAATTACTAGATCCTACTAATACACCAAATGTAGAAATATCATTTGTTACGAAGGTAATGGGTTCTATTACAAATGTTAGAAACTCTGTTGTATTAAAGGTTGGTAATAAAGAAAGAGAAGTTGTTGTAACTGATGATACACCAATCTATGTTCCTTCAGTATTCGGTGTTATCTATTCTAGAGATATGTTAACTTATAGTTTATATGCTTATAAGTACTTAGATGGTAAAGTAACTGATGAGACATTCAAATTCAGTATTACAGAAGTTGATGATACTGGAGCAGAAGTTCCTGATGGTTATAAGACTACAAGTACTAATAGTGATGATGAAGGTAAGATAGAGTTTAATGGTATTAAGTACAGTCAAGCTGGTACATATTACTATAAAGTTAAAGAAGTAATTGAAGATACTGCATACGAATATGATAAGAGTGAATATACAGTTAAAGTTGTTGTTAATGATAATGGAGAAAAGTTCACAATTAGTAGTGTAGAATTATTAGATGCTGCAGATATGGTATTTAATAATAAGACTGTTAAGGCTTCATCTGATACAGATGAAAAAGAAGAAGAAAATCCTAATCCAAATACTGGATCATTTATTAGAACAGTAGTTATTATTCTATTTGCAATAAGTATGTTTACTGTTGTGTTTATGTACAAGAAATTTAGTTACTTAAAATAAAAAAGATATCAAATGATATCTTTTTTTATTTAGCAATTAGTTTCATTTTTTTAAGGCTACATTCACGACATCTATATTGAGGATTCTTATCTTCAGTACGATCATAATTTCCCCACATAACTATACGGTAACCTTTAGTATGTTTATGACAGTCATGACATTCAGTCTTTTCTTTTATTTCCCATAAAGGAACATCTGAGGTTTTTTTAAAAATTATTTTATCTACCCAGAAGAAGATGAGACCTCCTATAAAGTTAGCTATTATAGTAGCTGTTAGAGTATTCATATTAGCAAGTAGTTTTAATACTACTGCTAAGATAGGAGTACTTAATTGCCATCTAACTAGATATAAAAAATATTTTTTAAAAAATGCCATATATTATCACCATAAGAATTATATCTTATATTTTTTAATAGTGATATAATTTTTTTATAAAATATGCAAGGATTTTAAATTCTCAATTGTATTATGGGTAGAAAGGAAGAAAAAAGATGAAGAAATACACTGATAAAGAAATCAAAGAAATGTATGATAGAAACATAGATATGTTATATAAAGTAACATATACATACTTTAAAGGTGATATTGGTAAGATAGAAGATTCTATACAAGATCTATTCTTAAAAGTTATAGATAAGAATATTAGATTTGATAGTTTAGAACATGAAAAAGCTTGGTTCATCGTTGCTGTTAGAAACATATGTAAGAATATGTTAAAGAGAAAATGGAACGAAGAAGTAGAACTAGACTTTGAAGTATCTAAAGAAAAAGAAGAAGACAATACAATAGAATTAGTAATGCAATTACCTAATGAATACAAACTACCTATATATTTATTCTATTATGAAAACTACAGTTGTGTAGAAATAGCTAAGATAATGAAGATACCGGAGAATACAGTTTATTCATATCTTAGTAGAGGAAGAAAGAAACTGAAAATTATGATTGAGGAGGAAGATTTATGAAAGATATAAAGAAAGTATATGATGATATTAAAATAAGTGAAAGAGAAAAGAATAAAATATTTAATAATATAATGGAGAATAGAAAGAAAAGATTTAATTGGGGACCAATATTTGGAGTAGGTGCTGTTGCATTAGCATCATTTGGATTCTTTATGATAGCTAATAAAGGTGGTAATAACACTATCTTAAAACCAAATGAAGCCGTTAAGAGAAATGTTGCTTTAGAAAATAGTTATAGAAAAGAAATAATTACAGGTACTAAGAAATACTTAGAAGCTAATAAGATTGATGTATCTGAATTAGAAGAAGGAGAAGAATTAATAATTAAGGGAGAAGACATTGTAGAAAATGAAGAATACAATGTATGTAAAGGTAACTTAGTTATTAAAAGATATAATGATGATTTCTCATATAGTACAGATGTTACTTGTGAAGGAGAAGATACTGATCTAAGTAATGCTAAAGAATATGTTATTTATAGTGGTACTTTAACAGATGTATTTGAAATTAAATATGGTATAGCAGTAGCATCTATTAGTAATGTTAAGAAACCAGATTTACAAGTATTAGATTGTGATGCTAATTTAATTGTTATGAACAATGATGGTAAGATTAGATTTAATAAAACTATTGTATCTAAATATACTGATGAAGATTCAACCGTTGTAGTTAAGAATGTTAAACAAGTAAATGGTAAATACTATTTATTATTAGAAGTAGCTAATGATATTCATTTTGAACCATCAGGTGCTGGTCATTTAAGAAATCATTATTATCTAATGGTATTAGATGAAAATGGTGAAGAATTAAGTTATGATGAATTACTAGATAATGGTAAACCATTATATATTGATAACTTTATTGGTGGTGATAATTATACAGTTTACTATACAGGTTATTCATTAGATCAAACTACATTTGAAACAGTTAATGAAATTATTAAAGTTACTGAAGATGGTATAGAAACTATTCCTTATACTATTACTGAAGAAAGTGGTAAAAAAGATGTAGCTAGAAATACTGTTATATCTGGATATGAAGAAAAGAGTTTCTATGGATATAAATATGATAAGAGCTATGCAGGATCTAATTATTATTCAGCTAAGACTTTATTTAAGATGAATGATAAAGCTGAAATAGTGTGGGAAACTAAATTAGAAAACTTTAATATTAATAAAGTAGAAGTCGCTAATGAAAAAGTATATGTATTAGGTCATAATGGAAGTATAGCAAGATTATTCGTATTTGGTAGAGATGGTCAAAAGAAAGGCGAAACTGATCTTGGAGATTTCTATAATGTATCTAGTTATTATGTAGAAGGTACTAGAGTAATCGTTAAAGGTTCTGATAAAAAAGGAAATGAATTCTTTGAAATCTTTGATGAACAATTAGAAAAAATAGAAAAAGTAGAAATTGATAATAGTGATATCAAAGAGAACTTCGAATATAGTTTCATGCAATATGCTAAGATTGAAGATGGTAAAGTTATTGCTGGATATACAGTTAATAAAAATTTATCTTTAAGTGACGAAGTATTATTAGTATTTAATAAATAAAAGAAGCAATGCTTCTTTTTTTATGCTATACTAAAGATAGGTGATAGTATGAAAAAGAATAATAATGTTAAACCAAATAATAAGGCATTGTATATAGTAAATATTGTAATAGCTATAGTGCTTTTAGTTGAGGTATTGGCATTACGTGGTTTATTTGTAGAAGAAGTTAGTGATTCAAGAATAGGTGGCATTGATTTGGGATTTATGGTTTCATACTTAATATTGATTCCAACAATAATTATAGCTTTTGTATTTAATATTATGTTAATTGTAAAAAAAGGTACTAAAGCTATTAAATATATTTTTCTTATTCCAACTTTATTAGGTCTTACTTTTGCTTTAACATTTTATAAAGATTCTAGTAAACCAGCTAAAACTCCTGTAGTTGATACTTTTACATGTGAATTAGATGGTGAAGAAACTGAATATAATGTTCATAAAGAAAAGACTCCTGAAGGAGAATATGTATATCATATTGGAAAACCAGAAAAAGATTGGATGACTGAAGAAGATGACTATTATTCAAAGATAGAAAAAGGTTCATTTAAAGAAGTTAAAGAAGGTATTACTGAGATATATAAAAACCATGGAGGTTCATGTAAATAAAAGAAGCAATGCTTCTTTTTTTTGTTATAATTTAATTGGTGATAGTATGAACTATGCATATGTTACATTATTAAGTACTAATAATTATTATGAAGGTGTTTTAGTTTTATTTGAATCATTAAAGAAGACGAAACCTAAATATAATAATTTTGTTGTTATAGTTAATGAGGATATAGATAGAGATAAAATAGATGACTTAAAAAGAAGAGGATATATTGTAATAGAAAAGAAAAGAATAGATGGTTCTAAAGTAAAGAATAGTACTTATAAACATTGGTCAAATACTTTTGATAAGTTTAATGTTTTTGATTTAGATTATGATAAGATTGTCTATTTAGATAGTGATATGTATATTAATAAAAACATTGATGAATTATTCTTATTGCCTCATATGTCTGCAAGTATAGCAGGTAAAGGAATGAATAATGATTGGGATAATTTAAATTCGGGAATGATGGTTATAGAACCTGATAAAAGGATTAAAGAAGGTTTAATAGAATTATTAAATTCTAGAGATCATGAAGATGTTGGAGATCAAGATTTAATAGGTGAGTATTTTGATTGGAGAAATAAAAATTTAGAAGTATCAGAAAACTATAATATGTTTGCTGGATATGTAGATCATTATGTTAATGAATTGAATTATAAAGTAGAGGATATAGCTATTATTCATTATGTAGGTTCTAGGAAGCCTTGGATGTTAGATGGTAAATCTCTTAGTAAAGAGTTAACTAGATTAAATAAGGAAAATAAAAAAATAGAATTAGATTTTTTGAGTAAATATATACGCTTGTTTGAAAAAATAAAATAATTGTATGTTATAATTTAGATGGTGATAGTATGAAGAAAGTATTATTGGTATTGGTATTATTAATTTTACCAGTTATAGTAAATGCTACTAGTTATAAAGCTGAAGATCTAACAATAGATATAAGTGATGATTGGATGGTATTTACTAGAGATAATTTAGAGAATAATGAGAATCTAGCAAAGTTAGGTGTCTCTGAAGCTACTTTAAAAGCACAAATGAATACATATGGTATGTATGTAGATGCTATAAGTACTTTTGATAGTGTTAATTATGTAGAGATGTTTATATTTGTTAAGGATACTAAAGAAGAAACTATGAACTTACATAAATATAAAGATGCTGATGCTTTAAAAGTAGGAGAAGAGTTATATAGCAATTATAAATCTACTAGATTAGATTTATATAAAACTAAGAGATTAACATATATAGTATGTGAATATACTGATAAAGTTAATGGTAATACTTTATATTTAATTGATTACTATACTGTTATTAATGGTAAAGGATATACAATTAAGGTTCAAAGTCCTGGTTCTTTTGATGATAATGCTAAGAAGAATATTGAAAAAATGATTATATCTGCAAGTTTTAAATTAAATAAGCATTATGAGAAATCACCATATAAGAATAAATTTATTTATATTATTATATGTGGTGTTGTAGGTGGAGCTTTAGGTGCTGTTACTTCAGTACTTAAAAATAAAAAGAAGAAAATGGGTGTTTAAATGAAAAAGAAACTATTATTTGTTACTGTTATATTATTTGCTTTAGTTTTAGTAGGTTGTGGAAAGAAAGAAGAAAAACCTACATTAATTGGAGAATGGGATTATTCAGGATTTGTCTTTAAGTTTAATGAAGATAAAACTGGTAGTTATACTGCAGGAGATTCTGAGATGACTTTTACTTATGAAGATAAAGGTGATGAAGTAAGTATTCTATTTGATGGTAATACAGCAGCTAGTATTTATAAGTATAGAGTAGAAAAGGATAAACTATATTTTACAGATAGTTTTGGTAAAGAAATTATATATACAAAGAAATAAGAGAAAACTCTTATTTTTTTATGTTATAATTTTTATGATGATAGTATGAAATTAGTGATTGAAAATTTAAAGAAAAGTTTTGGGTTAAATCATGTTTTAAAAGGACTTAATTTTTCTTTTGAAGAAGGAAAGATATATGCTTTACTAGGAAGAAATGGTGCTGGTAAAACAACTTTCTTTAACTGTGTAAATGAAGACTTAGAAGTTGATTATGGTTCTTTTTATATCGAAGAGAATGGTAATAATAAGAAAATAGCTTCTGAAGATTTAGGATATGTATTATCATCTCCTACTGTACCAGATTTCTTAACTGGTAGAGAGTTTATTAAATTCTTTATAGATATTAATAAAGATCGTATTAAAGATTTAAAAAGTATAGATGAATACTTTGATATGATGAAGATAGATGTTAAAGATAGAGATAAACTATTAAAAGATTATAGTCATGGTATGAAGAATAAGATGCAAATGTTAGCTAATATAATTAGTGATGCTAAGATCTTGTTATTAGATGAACCATTAACATCTTTAGATGTAGTAGTTGCCGAAGAAATGAAGAATCTACTTAAGAGTTTAAAAGAAAATAAGATATTAATATTTTCTACACATATTATGGAATTAGCTTTATCTTTATGTGATGAGATTGTCTTACTTAAAGATGGTGTATTTGAATATGTTGATAAGGGTAATCTATCAGATGAAGAAATTAAGACTAAGATATTAGATGCTTTAAAGGAGGAATAAAATGTTAGAGACATTAAAGAACTCCTATAGAGTAAGGAGTGCTTATAAAACCAATTCTTTCTTTTATTCTTTTCATTTAATACCTGGTATAGGTAAGTTAGTACCAGATAGTATATATGGTGAAGAAGCATTTAAACAAATAGGTTCTATAATGGGCTTTATTATTGGTTTTATAATGTTGTTATTAAAAGCTGGAATCATTGTATTGATGTATTTTCTTAATAAGAGTTTAATGGATGGATCATTTACTTCATTCTTAATGTTGTTCTTGATATTTTCCCTTCTTATTAATGTATTTATACCAATTACATTTAATAGTAATAGAGATGCAGATTATTTAGTTACTCATTTAAGGATGGATCCTAAGAAATATTTATTAACTAATTATTTAGTAGATTTAATAAAGGTATATATTGCATTTACACCAACGTTATTAGTTATTTTGCATTTGTTAAAAGCTAATATGTTATTGGCATTTATATTACCTTTAATTTATTTAAGCATGAGTATTGTTACTACGGCAATGAAAATAAAATTTTCTTATAAAAAGGGTGTTATTGCTTTAATTACTTTCTTTGTAATTATGGGAGTTATGGCACTTGTATATTTTTATATTTT
Source organism: Bacilli bacterium (assembly GCA_017411235.1). Next base: position 15,239 of record JAFPMR010000114.1, read on the forward strand.
ATTTCATGATAATTATAATTTTGCACCATTTGCAGTTGGATTATCTTTATTATTCTTAGTACTTAGAATAATAAGTAGTATTTATTTAATTAAATATGATAAGTATCATGCAGCATTTAAATTACTA
>JAFPMR010000115.1 GCA_017411235.1 Bacilli bacterium
AATAAGGATTTAGAGTATAATGATATAAGACTGCTTGGAGATATCTATATATGTATTCCTCAAATGAAAAGACAAGCAGTAGAATATGGTCATTCTGAAAAAAGAGAATTATCTTTCCTGGCAGTACATGGTTTATTACATTTACTAGGTTATGATCATATGAAAGAAGAAGACGAAAAAGTAATGTTTGGACTACAGGAGTTGATTTTAAATGAAACAAACATCAAAAGATAAAGATAAAACAAAAGCAATAACAAAAGCAAATGGTGAATTCGATAGAGATGCTATCAAAAAACACGGATTCGGAAGATTCTTAAGAAGCTGGAGTTACTCAATGGATGGTTTAATCTATGCATATAAATATGAACAAAGTATGTTAATCCATGTTGTAGTAACTATCGCTGTAATTGCAGCTAATATAATTCTAAAAGTAAGTGGTATGCATTGGTTAATTACAATGATGGCCATTGGTATGGTACTTGCTGCTGAATTAATAAATACAGCAATCGAAGCTGTAGTAGATATGGTTACATTAGAAATCCATCCTTTGGCAAAAATAGCTAAAGACTGTGGTAGTGCCGCTACATTTGTATTATCAGTAATGGCTGCAGCTATTGGTTTAGTAGTTTATATTCCATATTTAGTTGAATTATTTGGTAAATAGTATATGAAAAGTGGATTTGTAAGTCTTATTGGACGACCTAATGTAGGAAAATCTACATTACTTAATACTTTAATAAACCAAAAAATTGCTATAACATCAAATAAACCACAAACAACAAGAAATATCATTCAAGGAATCTATAATGAAGATGGATATCAAATCGTTTTTGTAGATACACCTGGAATTCATAAACCATTAAATAGACTTGGTAAAGTCTTAAATAAAGAAGCTGAAAGCTTTACTAAAGATGTTGATGTCATCTTATTTATCGCTGATGCTAAAGATGGCTTAGGAGCTGGAGATAAAAAGATCCTAGCATCATTAGCAAACACAGATTCAAAAGTAATTCTTGTTTTAAATAAAATAGACAAGATGACCAAAGATGAAATATTTGAAACAATAAATGATTATAAAGATTTATATAATTTTACTGAAATAGTACCAATATCTGCTATTACTAAAGATAACGTTCAAGAACTATTAAATGTTATTAAAAAGTACTTAACAGATACAATGCGTTACTTTGATAACGATACTATTACTACAAGTACTATTAGTTTCCTATCAAGTGAATTTGTAAGAGAAAAGATCTTCAGATTAACTGAAGAGGAAATACCACATAGTATAACTTGTATTACTTCAAAATTTGAAGAAAAGAAAAATATCGTTAATATAACAGTAGATATTATTGTTGACCGTGATTCAATCAAAAAGATTATTATCGGTAAACAAGGACAATTACTAAAAACAATTGGAACTGAAGCAAGAAAAGATATTGAAGCATTGTTAGGTAACAAAGTTTACTTAGAATTATACGTTAAGACAATTAAAAACTGGCGTGATAAAGAAAAATATCTAAAAGAACTAGGTTTCAATGAAAAGGATATAATCGGATAATAAAAGCTCATTACTTCACATAATGAGTTTTTTATATTAAAATAATTAATGAAGTGATATTTATGATAGCAAAATATGAAGGAATAATCTTAACTGATACACCTTATGGCGAAAACTCTAAAATAGTAAATATCTACACTAGAGAAAAAGGCCTTATAGGTGTAATGTGTAACAACGTTAAAAGTATGAAGAATCCTCTTCGTACTAAAACATTAAAGTTTACTTATGGAGTATTCCATATCAGTTACAATGAAAAAAAACTATCTAAACTAGTAGATGTCGATATTATAGATAGTTTAAAAGACATAAGAACTGATATTGAAAAAATAAGCTATCTAAACTATATATCTGATTTAACATATCAAGTAATAAAACAAAACAATGAACCAGAAATATTTGATATCTTTATAAATACCATTATTAAAATAAATGAAGGTAAGAATCCTGGGATATTAACTAATATCTTAGAATTAAAACTACTAGATTACCTTGGAGTAGGGTTAAACCTAGAGTCTTGCATTAGATGTGGTAACAAGCATAACATCGTAACATTAGATCCAGATGAAGGTGGTTATATTTGTCAAGATTGCTACACCAATGAAAAAATAATCAGTCCTAAAGCTATTAAGCTAATAAGAATGTATTATTTAATCGATATCAAATCAATAACTGATATTAATATCAAACCAGATGTAGCAAACGAAATTAACTATTTCTTAGATAAATACTACGAAAGATATACTGGCTTATATTTAAAGAGTAAAGACTTCTTAAAGAAAATATCTAAACTATAATTGACATTAAATAAAATTTTGCTATAATTAGTTCATACAAGCGATGAAGGGCTTGGCAAC
>JAFPMR010000116.1 GCA_017411235.1 Bacilli bacterium
ATACTGCATTGGTGGTGTAGACTTATCAAGTACAACTGACTTAACTTGTGCAACATTGCTTGGTGTTAAAAACAAAGAAATAAGAGTTAAGCAAATGTATTGGGTACCAACAAACTTATTAGAAAGAAAAGTACAAGATGATAGAATACCTTATGACAAATGGTTAAAAGCAGGGTGGTTAAGGTTAAGTGGTGAATCTAAAATAGACTATCATGATGTTACTAATTGGTTTTTAGAACAGGTTAGAGAATATGACTTAAGACCTTTATGGGTTGGTTATGATAGTTGGAATGCAGAATATTGGAAAAATGAAATGGAAGGGTTAGGGTTTAACATGGTGGAAGTTAGACAGGGAATGAAAACCATGAGTTCCCCCATGAAGATAATGAAAGCGGATTTAATTGATAAAAAGATTAATTATAATAACAATCCAATCCTAAAATGGTGTCTTTCAAACACCATTGTTAAAATAGATTCCAATGAGAATATACAACCTGATAAAGAGAAGTCAAGGCAAAGGATTGATGGGGCAGTAAGTTTAATAGATGCTTATTGTATATTTACTGAAAAGAAACAGGAATATTTGAACTATATAAATGAGGAGGTTTGAGATGGAGAGAAGAAGTTTGTTTAGTAGAATCTTTGGTAGTGATAAAGATACTCAAGCACCTGAATCAGCTGCAATCTTCAAATTATTAAATGATTATAGAAGTGTGTTCACTAAATATAATGGTAAGTTTGATGAAGATGTAGATGTAAGGGCATGTGTTGATACCATTGCAAGGAATGCTGCTAAAATGCACCCAAAACACATAAGAAGAACTGCTGAAAAGTTAGAGATAATGAATGGCAATTTGTATAGATTACTTGCTAAACAACCAAATGAACTACAAAATGCATATCAGTTCTACTATCAAGTAGTTAGTGATTTGGAAATGTATAACAACTCATACATTTATATTCAAAGAGATGAAAACTTTAAAGTTACAGGATTGTACCCATTAAGTTTTAGAAATGTGAAGTTGTATGAGTTAGATGGAAATATTTACATACAATTTAAGTTTGGAAATAAGAAGGAAAGATTTGTTGCTTATAAAAATTGTATTCACCTAACTAGATTCACTAGTGAAGATGGTTTGTTTGGTGGTAGTACTGAGCCAATAGTTAAAGCACTATCAATAAAACATGTACTTGATGAAGGTATTATAAATGCAATTAAGACTACTTCTGCAATCAAAGGTGTAGTTAAAAGTACTCAAGCAATGTTAAAACCTGAAGATGTTAAGAAGATGCGTGACCAATTTGTAGAGGATTTTATTGAACATAGTGATAATAGTGGCATAGGTGGATTAGATGCAACTACTACATTTACACCTATTAACATAAACCCTACAACTGCAAATGAAAACCAAATGAAAGTGTTTGATAGCAAGGTGCTTAACTACTTTGGTGTAAATGAGAATATTATTCAATCAAAGTATAGTGAAGATGAATGGAATGCATTTTATGAATCAGTACTAGAACCAATAGGACTACAAATGAGTTTAGAGTTCTCTAGTAAGTTATTTACACCTACTGAAAGATACTTTGGAAATGAAATTATATTTGAAAGCAATAGACTTCAATATGCTAGTAATAAAACTAAAATAGAGTTGTTAAGATATGCTAATAATATAATGAGTGTAAATGAGTTAAGAGAAGTGTTCAACCTAACACCTATTGAAGGTGGGGAAGTTATGATGATAGATGTGAACCATAATATAAGTGATTTAAGTGATGAAACTAATAGTGAGGGAGATGAAACAAATGAAGGAAATTAGAAAATTAGACATGCAATTTAGAGCTGAAGAAACTGAAGATAAAAAAATGGAGATAAAAGGTTATGCTGCTGTCTTTAATAGTCCTGAAACATATTCATATACTGAAGTTATAAGTGATAAAGCATTTGATGATGCTGATATGAGTGATGTTGTTTTAAGATACAACCACAATGATTCATTCATGGTTTTAGCAAGAACAAGAA